>JAGCFX010000093.1 GCA_017649925.1 Paludibacteraceae bacterium
CCTTGGGCATTTATCGTTGTAACTGACGACGAGCTTATTGCCAAACTGGGCGAAGCGTTGCCGTACTCCCGCTGCAGCAATCATCCTGCTTGCGCTATCATCCCTTGCGGCGACTTGAGCAAGGCGATTGAGGGCGAGATGGGGGCTTTTTGGATTAACGATGTGTCAGCTGCTACAGAGAATCTGTTGCTTGCGGCTCACGCGATGGGCTTAGGCGCAGTGTGGACAGGATTGCATCCGGATATGAACCGCGCAAAACTTGTGCAAGAGATGCTTGGCTTGCCCGAACATATTATACCGTTGTGCGTAGTGCCTGTGGGTGTTCCGGCAGAGCAACCGGCTGTGAAAGACAAATACAAACCAGAAAATATTCATTATAATGTTTGGTAATATGAAACGTACTCTCTTTATGGTGGCAGTGACTCTGATGAGCGTTGCCATGTGGGCAGGCGAAAATGACCTGCTGTGGGATTTTACAGAAACTCCTCCTAACAGTGCACCTGTTCCTGCGCAGAACAATGCTAGTGTAAATCTTTTGTTTAACAATTCCGGCGTTAATGACGGAATGTCTGACAAAAATAATCGTTTGAATGGTATAAAGTTAAACGATGCCGGTTATTGCACGTTTACGAAATCGGCCGTAGAAGGCAAACTGCGTCTGGGTTTCGGTCCTCGCAGCGGCTCCAACAAAGCAAATCTCGATGTCTATACCTGGACAGGAGATGCTACTCCGCTGCCAGCAAAGAGCGCGATGACATTAGTGGGAACGACAAAAGAACTCGATGAATACGGTTTTGTTACCATTGAATTGAGTGCAACGCAAAACAATATCTATATTTGCCGTCATAACGGAGTGGAGACTATTCTGCAATATATCCAGTTCAAAGAGAAAGTTCCGCGTTCATTTACGGACTTCAAGATTGAGTTCCGCGACAATCCTTATTCGGTTCTTTTGCCGAGTGGCGGCGCACTTCCTACAGGCGTATCGGTTTCCGGTACCACCTACAATGGTGAACAGCATGGTATCTACGGCGGTACGATAACTGTTCCCGTTGATGGTCCGATTAAGTTCACCATCGGTGCCTGCCAGTACAGCACGGGACTTATCACGATCAAGAAAGACGGTACTACATTGGCGAGCATCAGCAACGCAGCTCCCTGTGGCGAAGTGAAACCGAACTACAACCAGTTTGTAACCTATACTTACACTGAAGGGGCGGCAACACTGACCTTTGAGATAGCGAACAACGTATATATCCCGTATTTCTTTGCAGAGGCGACCGATATCACGCCGTGCACCATCACGTTCAAAGATCAGAACGGCGGTGTATTAGGGTCTGTGCAGAGCTACGAAGGTGCGGTATTGGAGACAATACCTTATTCGGAATCCGACCTGCCGGCTATTGCTTCGGGTTATAAGTTCCGCGGTTGGTTCTACACCAACGGTGCTCGCGCCTATACGGACGATATTATCCAAGGAAACACAACCATTCAAGCCAAAGTGACGGAGATAGAGAATGTGACGGTTGGTTCGGTATGGACTTATGACTTTACCTCCTCTATCTTCTATCCATGGGATCATGAGTCAATCGTTGTCAAAGGCGGTTATTTCCATGACGGCACGCACGGATGGGCATGGAAGAACGGCGAGTCATTTCGTGTAGCCGTTGCAGGCAAAGCCGTGATTACGTTGGCGGCTTGTCAGTACAGCAAAGAAGGAGCGGTGTGGAATGTGAAAGATACCAAGGGTACGAGCATTGGCTCTTTAGCAGCCGTAGATGCAGCCGATGGCAAAGAATTCAGTCTGCGCTATACAGGTGAAGCGGACACACTGACCTTTACCTTGAGCAGTTCCGGTGAATGCTATCTGCATAAAGTGGTGGTTTATAATGTGTTGGATTTCGTTGAGAAGAATGCTACCTCCGGATATTATGAAGTGCCAGCTAACGATGTCGCTGCATTCTTGTTGGCATTAGTTCAGGCTAACAGCGAAGGTAATGCCAAAATCTTTCTGCCGAACGGAACATATGACTTAGGCGAGACGGTGCTGACTACCATCAGCGGCAATAATATATCCATCATCGGTCAGTCGCGTGACGGCGTAATCATTAAGAATGCGCCGGATTACAAGACTGAATCCATTGATAAAACCGCCACTTTGCGTATTGCCAAGAACGTGAGTGGCACATATTTGCAAGACTTGACGATTCAGAACGCACTGGACTACTACAAAAACGACAATGGTCGTGCTGTGGCTCTTTGGGATCAAGGTACAAAGACCGTTTGCAAGAATGTGCGTCTTTTGAGTTATCAGGATACCTATTACAGCAATCTGCAAGGTGCAGTGAAGTATTTTGAGGATTGTGAGATTCATGGAACAGTCGATTTTATCTGCGGTGATGGTAGTGTCTATTTCAAGAACAACTTACTCTACGCTGAGAAACGCGGAAAGAACGGTGGCGGCAATGATGCACTGACGGCTAATAATGGTCCGGCATCTGACCACGGCTATGTATTTGAGAGTTGTGTGCTAAAGTCCGAGTGTCCGGTTATCTCGTTCGGTCGTGCATGGAACAACAAGCCGACGACGACGTTCCTCAACACATTAGTGGATTACAGCGCCGGTCAATTCACCTTCTCCGACGACAGCAAGGTTCAGCGATGGACAAAAGAGTTGATGAATGCAAACGCTTGGCCTGCTTTCGGCGAGTTTAATACGCACACTGCCGATGGAACCGTTCTTACACCAGCCAGCAATGTGGTCACGTTTGTCGACTCAAAGAGCGGCAATGCGACACAACAGATTGAGACGGTGCTGAATGCAGAGCAAGCAGCAAAGTTTACAATGGCTTATACGCTGGGCGATTGGGCAGAGACGGCAGCTAATGACGCTAAGCAAGTGGAACTGATCGTAAAAGAGGACGGCAGTTGGGAAGCAACGACGGCTACGCTGTTCCTAGTGGAGAAAGACGGTAAGTGTTCGTTTGTGAAGGAGTTGCCTGCGTGGGAAGAAGGGCTGATTGTTCGTGCAGCCAATGCACGCGGCGGTTTCGGCAAACCCGCACACAAGGCAGGCGAGGAGGCGATCAACGACCCTTTCGTCAATAGTGGCAAGGCCACGAAAATAATGCGAGACGGACAGGTATTGATTATTCGCGACGGAAAAGCATTCAATGCGCTGGGAGTTGAAGTGCGATAATGTGTTGAATTATTTAACTGTTAAGTTGTTTATCTGTGGAGTTTGTTCATAATCTATTTTTCGGTACGGGCATAGCGCACTCGATATTTGTGCTGGCATTGGCTATTGCCATCGGTATATATTTGGGCGCGAAACTGAAGTTCAAAGGCATCACTTTAGGTGTGACGTGGATCCTGTTCTGCGCCATCGCTTGCAGCCATTTCGGTATGACTCTCGATCCGTTGGTGGAGTCCTTTGCAAAAGATCTGGGACTTATCCTATTTGTCTATTCGATTGGCTTGCAGGTTGGTCCTTCGTTCTTCTCGTCCTTTGGCAAAGGCGGTCTGCACCTTAATATCTTGGCGGCGAGTATCGTGTTGTTGGGTTGCGTGACGGCATATGTCATTCATCTTATCAGTGGTGTGGATATTGCAACAATAACCGGTGTACTCTTTGGTGCTGTGACTAATACACCCGGTTTAGGTGCCGCAGAACAAACATTCCAGGACTTGACAGGTGTGGCAAATCCTGCTATCGCCAGCGGTTATGCAATGGCTTATCCGCTTGGTGTGGTCGGAATCATTTTCTCGTTGCTATTGCTACGTTGGATTTTCCGCATGAAATTGGATAAAGAGGAGGAACAAGTGGCTGCGGAGAAAGGCGAAGAGCAGCAGATAGAACATTA
>JAGCFX010000094.1 GCA_017649925.1 Paludibacteraceae bacterium
GAGCCGCTGCAGATCATCCTCGTCGATGACTGCAGCACGGACAACAGTCTCGATATCGCCAAGCCCTATGCCAAGAAACACGCTGAGGACCCGAGACGACAGGTCATCCTCCTCACGCAGCCCCACTCCGGACAGTCCACCGCACGTAACTTGGGCATGCAGCATGCCGAAGGCGAGTACATTGCGTTTGTGGATGCGGACGACCGTATTGCGCCTGACTGGTGCGACCGACACTTGGCGGCCATCAAAGATGTGGACTATGTCCAGAGCGGCTACCGGCGCACGGCAGAGACCGAAGACAAAGGATGGCTCGTGGGTATCCGGCAGCTGCCCGAGCACCGCTACCGCTATACCTCGCCATGCATGCGGCTGTACCGACGCAGTGCCCTGCGCAACATCCGTTTCGAGGGCGGGATGATCTACGAGGACGTCCTTTTCTCCGCCGACCTATGGCTCAGCGGAGCTACATGCAGACAGATTCCGTATGCCGGCTATCTGTACACCAAGAATCCCGAGAGTACCACCTCACGCGTCCACCTCGAGGCGCAGAAACGCGTCCTGGAAGAACTGCACAACAGACTCCCAAACGCCTCGTGGAAAGGAAAAGCCATCCTGTGGCTCACTATCATTCGTTTGCGACTTTATTTCATAATGGAAATGAGAAAGAATATGGATAAAGACTTCGTAGCGCCGATGCGCACCGCCTCAATGTTAATTGCCCTACTGCTAACCACAGTTTTAAGTGCAGCCACGTATTTCGCTTCGCCTGACGGAGCAGGAGACGGCAGTTCATACGCGCAACCTGCAAGTTTTAACAACGGCGTTGGCAAACTTAAAAATCCCGGCGACACGCTCTACCTGTTGGGAGGAACCTATTTTTTTACAGATAAATACAGCATTAACAAACAAGGTTCTTCTTCTAAACGCATTGTTATTTCCGGATATCCGGGAGAAAAGGCGGTGTTGGATTTCCGCAAAGTACCTTATGGCACACGGGGTATCACCGTACACGCCAATTCCCTTTACGTGCATATCAAAAACCTCTCTATCGCCTACTCCGGAAAAAACAACCTGTATAACGAAGGCAGTTATTGCCTTTTCGAGAACCTCGATATATACGGATCGGCGGACACCGGTTGCCAAATGAAGAAAGGAGGCAACAACGTCCTTTTGAATGTAGACAGCCACGATAATTTCGACTATGAGACCATGTCTGGCTCTTCCGCCAATTTCGGAGGCAACGCGGATGGTTTTGCGGACAAACAGTTTACCGGTCCCGGCAATCATTATATCGGCTGCCGGGCATGGAACAACTCCGACGATGGATGGGATTTCTTTCAACGGGTCAGTAATAGTAATACTATCATAGAAAATTGTGTTTGCTATCAAAACGGCCCCGCTTTCTACAACATGAAAAACCACCCCAGATATGAAACCGACAAGACTTGGTTTGACGGCAAAGTAGGGACACAAATGACCGACCGCTATGGGCAAACAATAACCGTCACATTGGAAAAATATCCCTGCCAGGGTAATGGTAACGGTTTTAAGATGGGAGGTGACCGCAGTAATCATAAGATTCTCATCCACCATTGTTTGGCGGTCGCCAATAATGCGCGCGGATTTGACCAGAACAATAATGGTGGCACCATGTGGGTCTATAACAACAGCGCTTATGACAACACAGTGAATTTCGGTTTCACTACCGCGTGCGGCACGAATATGCTGCAGAATAACATCAGTCTCAGCGGTAAGAACAACGACAGCTACAAATCGCAAACCGTAGCGGCTAATGACCATAATTCCTGGAATAATGGGTTTAGTTGCGATAATGCTGATTTTCAATCGCTTGACTCCGCGGAAATATTGGCAGCGCGCCAAGCGGACGGTAGTCTGACGGAGGGAACTTTCATGAGACTTGTCGCCGGTTCCCCGCTCATCAATGCCGGAGTGGATATCAATATCGGCTATAATGGTACCGCCCCTGATTTAGGGTGTTATGAAACACCCGGTGAACGGCACGACCCTATTCCCGACGATACCGTTCCGGACATACAACCGGATGGTACGCATAGTATTGCGTTCGTTACTATTCCGCAGAGCAATGAAGACAAGGCATTGCTCGCTTACCTTCGCAAAAACGATTCCTTGTGGATTGTTGAGACGGATGCAACGGACCCGGAAGTGGACTACAGCCAATACGAAGTGATTGTATTAGGCGGCAAACCGAATAGTAGTGCGGTAGGATTTACTCCGCTCAAAGGATACAACAAACCCATGGTTTTGCTCAAACCTTTTCTCCTGAAAGCGGGAGTATGGGATTGGGGGACCGCTGTCAATACGCAGGATTTGAGCATCGCGGTCAAACGGACTGACCATCCGCTTTTTAACCGGATTACCATTACCGATGGACAAGTGCAACTTTTCTCGCAATGCAACACGAATGCTGTAACGGCCATCAGCAAATGGACCAATACTACCGGTTTTGACATTATCGCTTCGCCGTTATCGCAAGCCGACCACTCTTCCGTCGCGGATATGCCTGCAGGAACCGATTGTAATGGCACTGTTCTTAGTCAACGATTGATAATGATTGGGGTATCGGAATACTCTACTGCCTTTTTGACATACAACGGAAAACGATTGATTGAGAATGCAATCTGTTTGCAACTCGGCATCCCCAATACGCATGAGGGAGACGAAGAAAGTGTTACCGTTACAGAGGATAACTACCGTCGTTTGAAAGGAGAGAAATTTATACAGAATGGGGGTCTGTACATCCGGATTGGAGAACAGATTTTTGATATTACCGGAAACAAAATTTATTGATATGAAGCATTGTGTACCTCTTGTCTTGGCTGTGTTGCTCTTCTCTTTGCAGCAACAGATTACTGCCGGAAATGCGCAGTACCAGGACGTTTTTTACATGTTGGATGAAAATCATCTGACGGCCGAAGTTACGCTGAACCCAAAAGCCTCCGGCGAACTCTTTCTACCGGAGCAAATCACTGTGGGGCAGAACACCTACACCGTCATCGCTATCGGAGACAAAGCCTTCAAGGGATGCAAGAACCTCACGGCTATCGTCTTGCCCAAGACCCTCCGGCGCGTGTACCGCAACGCCTTTGATGGAACGGGGATCATGCTCAATAAAACCAACTGGAAGGACGGCTGCCTCTGGATTGATTCTATCCTTATCGCCACCGACAAGACCATCAAACCGCGCTACACCGTACCCGAGGGCACACGTCTCATCGCTGCCGGCGCTTTCCAAGGCAACAAAGCTATCGAGCGCGTGGACCTGCCCGCTTGCATCACGCGCATCGACCATGAGACCTTCCGCGATTGCAAGAACCTGCAGAAGATCACCATCCCCGCTACCGTCACATCCATCGGCGAGGAAGCCTTCACCGGCTCCGGCATCTATGCCAACGAGAACAAATGGAAGAAAGGCGCGTTTATCATCGATGACTGCCTGATTGCTACCAATAGCGAACTGCCGGCGAAGTTTATCTTCAAGAATAAGACACCTATCCGCCTCATCGCCGAGAGGGCGTTCGCTAACCGAAAGGAACTCCGATCCGTCACTATCCCCGAGACCATAACGGCTATCCCTACCGCGGCTTTCTACGGCTGTGAGAACCTGGCGGAAGTCATCATACCCGCTACCGTTCGCGAGGTCGGTAACTTCGCTTTCTATAACTGCACCCTACTCAAATCCGCTACCCTGCCGCGAGACCTTGAGCACCTCGGCGCAGGTGTCTTTTACGGATGTATCAACCTCAAAGAGCAGGTACTCAGCGATAAACTCGAGGTTCTCGAGCGGGCGGCGTTCTTCATGTGCCGGGGCATCAAGAATATCACGCTTCCGTCGCACCTCCGCCGTATTGACGATGGGGTCTTTGCCGGCTGCTCCACACTCGAGGAGATCGAACTGCCGCAGACCCTTACCTTCATCGGCGAACAGGCTTTCGCCGGCTGCGCCGTGCTACGTAAGGTCGTCATTCCTGACGGCATCAGTGCCCTCTCCAAACAGGTCTTCCAGGGCTGCACGCGACTCTACCGACTCGACCTGCCCGAAGGACTCTACGCCATCGGCGATGAAGCTTTGGACGGATGTCTCGCCCTCGAGCGCATCAATATACCGCTCTCCACGTTCCGCATCGGCGTTCGTGCTTTCCATAACTGCCAGCAGCTGCGAGGTATCTACCTCGTGGACCATATCCATATGATTGAAGAAGGCGCGTTCATGGAATGCAAGATGCTCGAAGAGGTGCAGCTGCCTGCATCGTTGCAACGACTCCAGCGCGCGGCTTTTGCCCAGTGTATCAACCTGCAGAAAGTGCAACTCAACGCCTCGCTCAAGGAGATTGAAGATGGTGCGTTCTGTCAATGCCGAAGCCTGCGCGAAGTGCAATGGAACGACTCCCTTCGCACTATCGGCGCCGACGCTTTCCTCGACTGCCGATACCTCCGCACACCACTCTTCCCACCGCAGGTCACCATCGGCAAAAACGCCTTCAAAGGCTGCCGTCAATAAAAATACCGTTTAAATTTGCATATGTCGCAAAATTTTACTACCTTTGCGCCGGCAAAGGAACACTCATGTTAAGGACATATTCCTTCATATTATTTCTTTGTTTAGCCTTCTTTTCCTGTTCGCCGCGTGAGGTGCGGGACGCACAATTGGTGGTAAGCACTGCGGACAGCCTGCGGGCGGAGGGACAGATGTATAGCGACAGTGTGCAGCTCGCGCAGGCATACGAAACCCTTGACAAATGGCAACTCATCTATCCCGACGACTATGCGCATGCATGCTATCACTACGGTCGTCTGCTCCGCGAGAAAGAAGATCCTGTGACAGCCATGCAGGTCTTCATCAATGCCGCCCATTCCCGCACGCACGATTACCACATCCTCGGACGCATATACAGCAATATGGGCTCTATCTGCCATTTGGCAGGCGAGTATCCGCTTTCATATGATATGTACGAGCAGTCCGCTAATATGTTTTTACGCGATGGAGATACGATTGCCTATTTCTACGCACTCAACGATATGGCATTTGAACTGGCAGAGCAAAAAAGGAAAGACGATGCGCTGACAATAATTCGCCAAATTGAAGAAAATTGCACTGATTATAATGTTCTTACAAAAACTTTAGAGACAAGAGCGGAAGCTTGCTTGAATGTTCAACAATATGATTCCGTTGTATATTATTCCCATCTTCTATGTTCTCGTGGAAACAGCGAGCCGACAACTTTTTTACTCCGCGCAAAAGCATATTCAATGATGGGATGTAAGGATTCTTCCGTTTATTATGCGCAATATGTTCTCTCTATTTCCAATGAATTATTCGATCAAAATAGTGCCTTATACATCCTTACTCATAATGATGATAGTAAAGACAGAGAAGACGTCAGACAGATCTCAGCAGATCGATCGGATGTGCAAAAACTTATAGAAATCCATCAAAGCAAGTTATCACAAGCCGTTCAATTATTAGAACAAGACCTTAACAGAAAGCCGGATTTGCGATGGCTGTATGCTATTATCGGAACGCTGGTTATTATCTCATGTATCATCGGCATTTATATATATCGGAAATATAAAAAGCAAGAATTACTCACACAAAAAATTGACGTCTTGGAGAAAACTGCTAACACAATACAGGAAAAGAAAGACGAATTGTCAGAGCACTATCTGACGAGCCATAAAAATATAGAGAACGAAATTGAAAACAGATGCTCCATGTTACGAACCAATGATAGTATAAAGAAAACGTTGGCATGGAAGAATTACAGCAAGATGTGCAATGTCGTGGACAAACGCTTTTATTTCTTGGCATCTAAATTACGCAATAAATACTCTTTAAACGAGACAGAAGTTCGCTTATGTATATTGACATTGCTGGAGTGCGAATACGACCGAATGGCAGAGCTGCTATATCGTTCATCCACCAGTATAGGCACGCTTAAAATCCGCGTTGCAAGGAAGTTGGGAACTACTGCAAAAGAACTGCGACGGTATCTTATTGATAATGTGTGTATTACATAAGCTGACAAAATAAATTTGTCTATTCGTTAAAATACGCATCTTTCTGTATATCAGAAACTTGCGTATTTTAATTTGTCTATCCTGAAATTTGGTCATATAAAGTAAAAGCAATAATTTTGCAGGCAGAGTCACAAGACAAGTGGTTCTACCTGTTTTTTGTTTAACTAAAAAATTATTACATTATGAGAAACAAAATTACTGCTTTAGTTTTAAGTATCCTCTTTATTATTCCGTGCGCGTTACGTGCGGAGGAAGTAGAAATCCAGTTAATGGAAGTGATTGGAATGGGCACTCTGCCGGGAGATGATCCTCTTGATGACCCGATTCAAAATCCATCAGTCCCCACCCGTCCCAACGATTTTCACGCAACCATTAATGGTACTACATTCTCGCTGAGCAGATTGAACAATGCCATCCCGTCTGCACGAGCAACGGTGGTAAATGCATCAACCGGTAATGTCGTGCTTGATCAGCAGTTTACCAACTCTATCCAACAACAGATTAATATTATCGGAGTGTATATTCTCCACATCCAAACTCTGTGGGGAGCATTGGTAGGGCAATTTATTGTACAATAATTTAATTTCTAAAATTTATGAAAAAGAGTTATTTTAATCTGCGGCATCTCCCAATGATGCTATTAGCCTCCTTTTTGTTGTATGGCTCACAAATCTGTGCGCAAGATTATTCTCGCGCTCAACTTGTTTCCGTTGCAGACACTTATTTTGAAGTGAGTTCTCGAAATTCTGCAGACGGAAAGGATGTGCATGTTACTATAGACACACTTTATTTAGGGAATAAACCTAAAATGTTTTTGTGTCAAGATGGTACAAACTGGGTAGTCTTTGCAAACGAAAAAAGCGTTGACCCAATTGTGTGTCTTGGTGAAGGGCAAATAAGTCTTGTTAGTTTGCAAAAGTCCCCACTTTGGTTCTTACTTACCGAGTCTATGATTGGACTTGATTCCTTGCGCATCTCCGGTGACCCTATAGACCATACTCGTTCTACCGCTATGCCGAATGTGAGCAGATCTCACCCAACTCCGTTGTTAAATCTTTATGGTGCAAATGTGTGGGACCAATCGAATAATAATTATAATTATTCTGATACAAACAAGATATACAATAAATATTGTCCCACTTTTTATAACGTTTCCGACGGAAGGACTATAGTGGGTTGTACTGCTGTAGCAATGGGACAGGTCATGTGGTATCACCAATGGCCTCCGTCAGCAAACATCCCTGCGGTAATTAATAAAGCAGGTATAACTTCTGGCGGGACAATCACGCGTTATTATAACTGGAATAATATGCCACGTGGTATTTTCTCTTCTACTACGCAAGAACAAGCAGATTCTATTGCCAGTTTCTTGCGCGACTGCGGATATGCCGGTCATATGATTTATGGAAATGGCTGGTCCTCCATGACACTAACTAATGCAAAAAGTGCTCTCGGAAACACTTTTCATTACAATTCTAAAATGAAACAATACTCGGCTGGTGCAAATGCATTCAATAATATTATTAAGAGTGAAATAGCTGCGAATCGTCCTGTTATTATTCAAGCGACACATGCTACTGATGCAAGCACACATACATTTGTAATTGATGGATATGATAGTACAGACGAAATGTATCATATTAATTTAGGTTGGGGAGGCTATCAAAATAATTGGTATTCTGTTTCCGGCGCAAATAGTTATTACAATTACACAATCGCTCGTCGTATGTTATATGAAATTATTCCTAATACAACTGCACCAACAGCAACAGAAATTGAATCGGAACTTGCTGCCGAAATCAAAGATAATATCATTATCATTAATTCTGTAGAAGAGAACCCTATCCATTGGAGCATCTATGATATCTATGGGCACAAACTATTATCCGGTTCTGGTCCATGCGCCAATATATCAAGCTTAAGCAAAGGCACATATACATTTGTCGCAGAATCAACCACATCATCTTGCCAAACCAAATTTATTAAATAACGGCACAAAAAACACTAATTTGTAGTGATTTTTACACTATAATTTGCATATCTAAAAAAATATTGGGTACCTTTGCGGCATTATAAAAATAATCAACTCAAATTTTTACAATCATGAAAAAATTATTTTATTCGATTCTGTTGATTTCAGGTCTAACACTCTCAAGTTGTGGATATAACCGACCTGAAATAAACATAAGTTCTCCGTTAAACATGACAGTAGGTGATAGTATAACAATAGAAGTCTATCATGCAAAAAAAGTAGAATACACATATAGTTCCAGCCGCGATGTCGCTCACCCTGTCTTTGAAATTTCGAACTTTAAAGGAGCATCAACTACGATATTTGCCCTCAATCCCGGATTAGACACTTTGTTCGTGGGATACCGATGGACAAGTGGCAGCGCAGCTTACGAACGTCAAGAAGAAATTGTAATTAAGGTAGAAGAAGCCTCAAAGTGAAAACATAAAAAATCGTCCCCAAAATCTATTTGTCCAATTACTGGATGACGCGTTTTTGCATTCTGATTTATCACGGAACGACTACCTATCTCCGGGGAAAGACAAATTAAATGCGGAAGAAAATTAAATATAAAAAATTGAAAATCTTTGGCGGCTTGCTATTCTGCACCGCCAAAGAAAGACTTTAATTTGGGAATGGGTCTTTTGGCACTAACATTCTTTATACTAATCATCTCTACAATGAACGTAAGTGTCAGTATTACCAATCCATCTGAGCGTTAACACATCAATTGTATCCATACAAATATTCTCCAAAGAGACCTGTCCATCGCGATTGAAAATGATGATCTGCAAAAATTAGCCAATTAACATCGCCATTCGAGTAAATACATTACAACTGCTGGAAGATCAAAAACAACTCACACACCTAAGGTGGGTTGTTTTTTTTGTAATCATAAATACCCAAAAATCAATGACAAAGTATCAGTACTTGCTCAAAAAAAAGAAACCGGAGAACTGAGCATTCTCCTGCAATTGGGCCTGCCCATACAACTAATCATGCACATGGACATTTGTGCGTATCATCTGGAACATCCCCGACTTAGTCAATGGGATGTTTCTTTGCATTTTAATGTAAGTAAGGGAACTATTTGGAAAGCGTATCATCTTCTAAACGAGACGATTACATAACGCCCACAAAATTGTAGTCGCTCATTTCGCATAAAAGCAGTAATTTTGCACTCGAAATCGATTCACAGCTAACTAAACGGCTGGCGCCAGCCATAATTTTTAACAATTGTCAAACGACGTCAAACAACGTCAAACGACATCAAACAATTTATTTATTATGGCAAAAAGTAATTATCAGGTCATTGACCAAATGTTCAGCGCAGTGCTGAGTGCAAACGAGAGTGAAGAAACCATCAAAGCCTTGCGTCCGCAGGTAGAAGAAGCCGTGCAGGCTCTGATCGAAGAGCGCGGGTTGCCGCGTAACTTCACAGGCATCATCGAGTACCACGGGTTCAAGATCCGCGTGCAGCGACCGACCTCGTACACATGGGAGCAGAACAACCAGATTGAGGACTCTAACCTCGCGTTCTACAAGCAGTTACACGGGTATTACACGAAGCTGCAGAACGACGTGAAAGAGGCGCGTGCGGACCTCAAACGTACCGCGGAGAAACTCGCCAAAGCCTACCCGAACTCCGAGTCCATCAAGCATGGCTTCACCGTCGCTGTCATGGCGTAAGA
>JAGCFX010000006.1 GCA_017649925.1 Paludibacteraceae bacterium
ATGGCTTCGTTGAAACGCAGTTTGAAGTGTTCGCCTACTCCAAGTACGCTGTTCACCGGTTCGGGGTCACCGAAGACGCGCGGTACGCGGGTATCTTTGGTTCCCGTGAGCACATCCGAACTTCTGGTGATGAATCCGGAACCGTGACGGCAGAAGGAAACGGCGCGCAGGTTGTACTGCTGCTCCATCGGATCACGCTCACCGTAGAAGCGGTAGTTCTCTATCTTACCGTTTTCAATCATCTTCTTCGTTCCCGATGCCCATTGATACAGGCTGTCGTTGTTATAGTACGAGCAGAGATTTACCCACGCATCATTCGGCTGCGTCACAAGTTTGTATTGCAACTCGATATGATCGAAGTTATCATAATTCACATCAAAGCCATCGATGGAAATCGGGATATAATAGCCTTGCTCGTCTTTCGGCGAGAGGGTATTCATGATCCACTTGTCGGACGGCGTAGCGATATTCACCGGACTGCTTACCGGCATAAAGTGAACGGAGAAGCAAGCCTTTTGATAAGTCAGCGTAGAGGTACATTGTGACTCCAGTTTGAGACAGATATCCTCATAGTCATAATCTTTGGATGCGCGTACCTTGACGGTCTTGGTGATGACGTTCGAGCCTACGAAGCGGAACTCACGACCATCCGTCAGCGGCATACCGTCGATGAGAATCTCCAGACCTTTCGGATTGGTATTTTCATCCAGCTTGAGGTTGAATTTAATACCCTCACTACCTGCAGCCAGACCGTTGTTCTCCTCTATCTCATTCCACATTTTGAGGGTGAAGTATCCTTCGCCATCATGCGGGATATTGCTCAGTTCGTGCTTGTCGATTACGATTTGCGGGTTCTCAATCTTCAGCGTCGGATTGTTCAGCGGTTGACCCGGGTAATAAACGAGTGTGCTGTCGCCACCTTCCCACGGACACATGGTAGCACCTCCGATAGTACGATAGATGAGCGAACCAAACATAATCAGCTCTGAGTCAGTAGCGTTGTCGTTATTGCTGCTCGCGTACTCACGCGAACTCTGAGCGTAAACATTGAAACTATCCACAACACTCTTGAAGATTTGGAACGTCAAGTGTTCGTTAGCGTTTGGAGCAAAGACAGCAGTCGTCGATTTGCTTTCGCCAAATGTCATACCATTCTCAGGAATCATTCCGGTTCCCATATCCATAATCGGGTCGAAATCGAAATCGAACTCAGCACTTCCGGCTGCTACTTTGACGTAATCGCCCGGTGCTTTATCCTCGCCCGTAGCATTCTTAGTAACGAGCAGGTTCTTCATTTTCTCGCTCATGTCTAAGCCTTTCATCCAGCGGTTCCAGATCTTATCTTTAAGCAGGGCAATCATGAATCCGCCTACACCGTCTCGTTGTGCCTTGCCGGTTACCCTATCGTCAACACCGAAGAAGTAGGAATAACCCATATAATCAAAGATGAAATCGCTGTATGAGTATGATTCGGAATACGACTGAGTCACTCCTCCGCTGATAGACATTGTCTGGAATGGCGTGGAGTAGTACGAATTGAGTTTAATCTGCTCGTTGAGCGCAATCGTTCGCAACCAGTTGAAGATAGACTTATTGGCCATATCTACCTTATCAATCGTCGCGCCGTTGAAGTTAGAGGCCTTCACAATCTTATACGAACCGTCCAGACCAAAGGTAGAATCGTTGACAGCCACTTGACTCCAGAAGATATACTTACCGTTTTTCTCGGCTGCAGCTTTAGCTTGTTCTTCTGTGCCGACAAAGAGCAGACCGTCGCGGTAGTCAAAGAGGTTAGGAATAATCGTATTGAATATATGTGCTTGCGTATAAGCGAAGGATGAAGTGATATTGCTCTTCACGAGGATATCTTCCGTACGCATCAAGTACCATTGATGTCCATCCTCGTCTATTCCTTGCGCTACAGCAAAAGCTGCGCCGCTCGCGCGCTGACTCGCTAACATCTCATAACTAAGCGAATCCACTACGCGGAAAGCGAGTGACTTACCGGTTGTCACGCCATTCGTTACACCGATATAGACATCGGCCATAGAACCTACGTTATACGGGTCACTGCTGGTGGATATACGTTCGGTAGTTGTCAGTTCGTAATCACTCTGCTCTTGCTTGTCATATTCTACTGATATCGGCATGTGCCAATCGCTGGTCTTCTGCACCACGTTAATCACACCGGCGGTTGTTCCGGCAGCAGGCGAACCTGCGTATGTGCCAATGAAGTACTCATTGTTATTACCATATTTGAAGATCAGGTCCACACCGAAACGATAATTGGTGTACTCTTTGAACTTCACATGATATTTCGTTCCCTTCTCGAGCGTAGCATAGGAACCGCTACCCGGCGGATCACGCAATATGTCAAGCAGGGTAATACCTGCGCTAACCGTATCCATCTCGAGGAAGTTGGTCGCTTTCTCTACTGCGCCAAGGATGTAAGCATGCAGCGGCTCTGCCTCGATATAATCGCCTTCGCTCTCCACGGAGAAGTCAAGCGTACGAAGCGCCATATCGCCATCATGCACATAGGTCACATGATTGGCAAGCACATCCACAAGAGCCGAACCGTTCTGGTCCAATGCATACTCCTTGATGCTCGTCGTTTCTTGCATGCCATTATAAACCTTCAGGTTACCGCCTTTCAGTTTCACTACGTCCGGTTTATTCGCACGGTCATTGTTATAATAATAGTCTTCATGTGCGCTTACGCGGAATTGATATTGTCCGGCAGGGAATACCGGCGCGTTGAAGAGGTATTTCCAGTTACCAAGTGAATCCTGCTGCACAAGTTCCAGTTTAACATCCGCACCGGCGATATTCTTCGTCTTATAGGTCTTCTCGCCGTAGTAATCATACTCCAGACCGTAACGATATTGCTTGTAAGTCACAGCTATCGGCGCGCGGTAAGTGATGTTGAACTGACCATTGCTAACCACATACTTACCGTCATTCTTCACCGTGTCATGAGTAGTGACAGTGTTGCTCAAATCGATGGTCTCGCCTGTCTTGCCTCGCGCGAAGAGCGTAGCATAGCCGCGCGCAGTGGCTTGGATAATTTTGTACTTCGTCGGGAAGAGGTCTGCCTCATACTCACCGGTCACCGGATCTACATCTATCACAATGCGTTTCTTCTGGTAATGCACTTTCGTCTCACCCACCGTATCGGCTGCACCTTCGGCGTTATAGATCTCGTGAAGGACGCTGAACTCCAGCGTGTCTTTCGTCAGGTCGTCCGGGTCACGAACAATCCAAGAAATATTATCACCCTCGAGTTCAAGTACCAATTGGATGTTATCACCCAGATTATTCTTACTCAATCCGTGTCCAAGCGGCAGTTGGGCTTGATCTTGACCACCGATGACACGACCCATCAGGCGCACTTTAGTCAAATCCCAGATGCGCACACCCGGTAGCGTGCCTTCGAGCGTCAGCAACGAATCACCGTCGATACGAACGAAGCCGTCTCCTTCAAACTCATGGCCTTCTTTCACAATCTGGAATGTAAACGCCGAACTCTTCGGCACCATAATCTCGAAATTACCGGACATGTCGGTCTTGTACGGTTCACCGGAACTCTTTACCATACGGCCGTTGAGCAAGATATTCGCGTCTCGCACCGGCACAGACGAGTTCTTATAAAGCACGCGACCGGAGAACACCACTGCAGAGATATTATCGAAATAGATATTCTCCACTACACAGTTGTTCTTATTGAGCGTGATGGTTGCGGTCGGCGAACTGGTGTTGTTGAAGTGGTATTCTGCCGTCTGCGAAACCGGCGTCACGCTATAGGTCGTTTGTTTACCGTCCCCGAGCGTGTAGTACAGGCTATCGAAGAAGAAGGCTCCCGTCTCATCGGTGTATCCAACGATATCATTGATGCCCGTTGCCGAGAGAACTACTTTCGTACCATAGCAACCGGTACCGTCCTCAAATTGCACACGACCGGCGATGCTACCGAACGCTAAACGAGCACCTTCTACGGTCTTGCTGTTTTTCGTCGTAGTACCTTGGCAGGAATAAGAGGCCTCTACCTCATATACATAAGTCACACCCGGCTCTGCAGTCTCATCGTAGAAACCCTCCAAAGTCTGCACGGAGAGCGTATCCGTTACGGCTGCGCCTTGCTCGCGACGAGTTAACGAATAGTTATCTATCGAACCGGCGGTCGGCTGCCATTGAACGAGTACACCTCTCTTGTCGCCCACCGTAACGATTGTGTCTATATGCGCCACTTCGTTGCGGTATAGTTCCGCTCCGCTAATCGGTTTCGGGTCTAACTGCGTGGTCGGGTTTTGAACTTTGAGTGTAGAGTTCGTTTGGTCCAGACGAACAAAGTACTCATAATGCACACAACTGCGTGCCGCCTCGTTCGTAAAATGCACTACCCAAGAACCGTCTTCCTGACGCTTGATGCTGTCCTTCGGAATGACAAACTCCATGGTCTCGTCGGTCTCCGTGTATTTGCGAACAAGAATCAGTTTGGCGTTCTTATCCCATGAGCAGCGACCGTAATTGGCGGCATTCACCTTTTCCGTTAAAGCCGTATAGGCCACCTGTTTTACCGAGTCGATATCGATATATGGTTCCAACAGCGACAACACCTCTAACGGCGTGTAGTTGACTTTGTACAGCCGTATTAAATTATCCGTATTGTAAGTATAATATATTTGAACCTGCGCATCGTTTAAGGGACGTAACGGACACTCCACATTGATATTCGACCCTTTCTGGATATTCAGATATACCGGAGAGCCCGGATGAACAGTGGTTTCCAGAATTATTTTATTCGTCTCTGATGTTTTGACAATGGGGAGTTGTACCCTTTCTCCGTTTTGCTCCTGAGAAATGGAGTAGGCAAAAACATCCAAACTGGAAGGTATCGTACTATTCGGTTTCCATTTGACTTCTACACGCATCGGAACGGGCAGTTTGCTGGTCACATCCGCCACGTCATAGGATACCGGCAACTGGTCCATCGGGTCCAGGTCATTGGTGACGGCCTGATTATTCAGATTAAATGTGAAGTGCACCTTGCGGTTGGATTCAAACTCCGGATCCAAGACATAGTCCGGTTGCACATCCGCCAGCGGTGCCAGATAGTCATGCTTAACGAGCGATGTCGTGCGCATCCAGTCCGACTCTTCCCAGTTCCATATAGCTGCCGAACCACGACGAATACGGTAATACAGCGTCGAACCCGGAGAGTAGACATTGGAGGACATAGTTGTTTTGAGCGTTGCTGCCAACTCGCCGTCTACATACACCGGAGCTAACGCGTTTGCAGTTATCTTTCCGATATTGGTAGAATCGGCACTCAGCACTCGGCGCACATTATCGCTCTCGTCCGTGTATTGATAACTCGATTCCGTATCGGAAAGCATGTCCATTCCGATACTTTGCGCATCCGAGAAATCCGCTTTGGTAGCACGCTGAATCTCAAATATATCGCCGGAAATAACATCCTCTGACGTCGGATACTTTGTATTCCAACTCAGCGTCACATCACCCGTCACGCTTCCCTGGTCATCCAGTTCTTCGGTTGCTGCGAAATTATAAATCTTATGGTAAGCAGGCACGTCCACACGATTGGAACGCAGATTCTGCGTCACATTCGGAACAGACTTGTCCGGAATGACGGTAAAGGTAGCAGACACCGAGCGGACCGTATCTTGCATATCCACGACAATCGTTCCGCTGCGTTTATCCGTATGTACAGAGTCCGTAGGACGGATTGAAGTGGAATAGCGGGCTACGTCTTGATAGGTCACATACGCGATTCCGGCTTTACCCTTCGGCCTCGAACCGTCCGGCGCCGCTGCATAGAAATACGGATCAAACAATTCAGGACTCTGGATATTCTCGCCATTGTAGCGATCATTCCACTTCCAGAAATAGTTGTTGTGCTCATCGTTATCCTTCACGTAGTAGTCACACACGTTCAGACCAACATAGAACTCCTTGCCTTGCAGACCTTCGGGGATATACCAGTCCATAGACAGATACACCGTGTATTTGCCGTAGGAAGTGTTCGTACGCGTTACCTCGATGCGTTGGTTGGTACTCTGGCCATCGCTGTTGTTGATAATCCAATGCGAGTTATCTCCAGGCAGCAAAGTCAGCGGCTGACCGCTGTAGGTGTTGCGAATCACCACAGCACCCGAGCCATCTCCTACCAGCGCGTAAGCATAACCCACACCGCCGGACTTGCGACCGTCATAGTTGGGGTTACGCGCACCGCCGAACGATACAATACGGTGTACCGAAGAGGCTCCGCGGGAGGGGGTTCCATCGGTTGTCAGGCTGTACCACAGGTACGAGTCGCGTTTGTTGTCGTTGTTCGCGCTGTGGGGATTGAGGTAATACGTGTTGTCGTCACCCTCACCATACACCCAGATAGGGATGGTGAAGCGCAACACATTACCACCCATACTCATTACAGAATAATTCTCAAAATCCTGCAAATAACGGTTACCCGCATGTATGTTGGTTACTGCGAGTAATAGCACTAAGGCTAAATGTAGAAATTTTTTCATGTTTGTTATATTGTATGATTATTTTTTCTACAAGATAGAAAATCCGCGGCAAAAGTACGAAAAAAAAATGACATACACAAATCTGCAAGTCATTTTTTTACGTTTTTCATCAAAAGCGTCTATTCAACTCTTCATTAGAGAGGAGAGAAGCGATGATTTTGCCATCTGCGCCGCGGAGATAGTTAGGGAGTTGAACGAGGCGCGTCACGATATCGCGCATCTCAGATTCAGAGAGTGTTTTTCCATAAGGAATAGCGGCACTTTGCGCAAGACTCTGCGCTATTTGTTCGCGCCATTCGCGTTGCGTATCCGCTCCGCGTTCACGCACTTGCGTCAGGATATGTTGCAATACCGGAACGGGAGCCTGATTAGCCAATTGAGCAGGAATGCCTTGTATGGAATAGCTGTCCGGGGAGAGCTGCTCCATATCAAAACCGATAGCCCGCAAATCCGGTAGCAACTGAGAGAGAAGCACCATCTCATCTTTCGGCAATTCGAGCACTTCGGGGAAAAGAAGTTGTTGCATAGCGCCTTGCGTAAGCGTCAGTTGTTCAATGAATTGCGCACGCAGAATAGCCGCGTGAGCGCGGTGTTGGTTAATAAGCACAATGCCATTAGCCGTCGGTACTAAAATATATTTGCCTCCATACTGCCACAAGGCACAAGACTCTATATCTTCTGCTCGCAATAAAGTCTCTTCGCTCGACAAGTCGGTTTGCACCTTATAATCCGTATTCTGCAATCCTTCATACAGGCTCTCCCAATTCTTTTGCGGTTTATCGGGATATATGACACCACGTGAGTGGAAGGGATTATAAGCGGGATCAACAACCACTTGCGGCGTGCTGACGGGTTGATTAGCAGGCAGCGGGATATCGATATTCGGCGCGTCAAAATCCAGTGTGGTAGGCATGGCAAACTTACCTAGCGCTTCGCGAACAGAGGCCATAAGGATTTGGAAGATAGTCTGCTCATCGGCAAACTTAATCTCCGTTTTGGTAGGATGAATATTAACATCAATTGCCTCGGGGTTGATGTCAAAATAGATGAAGAAGGACGGTTGATAGTCAGCGGCCAGCATGCCTGAGTAAGCGGTCTGAACGGCTTTCAGAAAATAGGGATGGCGCATATAACGGCCGTTGACAAAGAAATACTGCTCCGCCTTGCGCGTAGCATTCTCGGGTTTCACAACAAATCCACGGATAGAAACTACTTCCGTTTCCGTATTTACCTCCACAAAAGCGGAGGTATAGACATTACGTTTGGGGTTACCAAAAACGGCTTCTATGCGTTGTTTCTCCGTGCCTGCGGGCAGTTCGAGAAGTATCTCGTCGTTGTGAACAAACGTGAAGTTCACTTTGGGATAAACGAGCACGATATGATAGAACTCGGTGAGTAAGTTACGCAACTCCGTCTGGTCCGTTTTCAGGAACTTACGCCGCACGGGCACATTGAAGAAGAGGTTACTCACTTTGATGTTCGTTCCTACGGGACACACGCAGGGTTCTTGGCGTATAACATCAGAGCCGTGGATTTCAAGCAGAGTACCTGTTTCATCTTCCGCACGTCGGGTAGTCATCTCCACTTGTGCGACAGCGCAGATAGAAGCGAGTGCTTCTCCGCGGAAGCCCATTGTGCGGAGGGAGAAGAGGTCTTGCGCCTCACGAATCTTACTTGTGGCATGTCGTTCAAACGCCAGTCTGGCGTCCATCTCGCTCATGCCGATACCATCATCTATGACCTGCAACAGTGTTCGGCCAGCATCGCGCACGATAACTTGTATGCGCGTAGCGCCTGCGTCGAGACTATTCTCGACGAGTTCCTTCAGACACGAAGCGGGACGTTGAATAACCTCGCCCGCCGCAATCTGATTAGCAACACTATCCGGAAGAAGATGAATAATATCCATAAACTACGCCGTCTATACCTTATTATAATAATATATAAAAGGCGATAACAAGCATTCCGAGGAGAATGATCCATAACCAGAGGCGCGATTGTTTCTTCTTTCGCAACTCGGTCATATTCTTCTCATGCTCTTCACGGAACGCCCCGTGACGAAGACGCGCAAGTTTTTTATCCTTGCGCGCCTCCTTATCCTTGTCAAAGTAAATGGGGCGGTAGTCCCACTCACGGGGTTTTTGTACTTTCGGAAAAAGTACAGACATACTTACTTAACGAGAGCCTGGAACTCAGCGTCCTCAGCGAACTTAGCGAACTCGATATCCTCAGCAGCACGCGATTTGAGTTTAGCGTCCTGAGCGAGAGCGGACTTGAGGTTCTCAAGCACAGCAGCTTTGTCGTTGGTACGAGCAGCAACAACGGCTTTCAGATAAGCGGTAGTTGCGTTCGGCTCCTTCACAGCGTCGAGGGTCTTCTGTGCGCCAGCGTAGTCCTCGTTGAGGATCTGCTGAACAGCAGCATTGTTGGACGGCTCGTCACCATAAGCGTCTTTAGCCTTAGCGTAGTCACCCTTTTGTGTATAGAGTGTACCCATAGCGCCCTTGAGGTTACCCTTGGTGCCACCAGCTTTGCCGAAGTACTCCTCAGCCTTAGCGAGGTCACCATCAGCCATAGCTGCCAAACCGGCGTTGTAGTTCACGTCAGCATTGTTCGGCTCGATTTCGAGTGCTTTAGCAAATGCACGACGAGCCTCAGCGATGTTGCCTTCCTCGAAGTATACCTGACCCATACCGTTCCATGCGCGATAGTCATTGAACTGGTCAGCTGCTTTCTTATAGATGTCGAGTTTCTCCTGGTTGTCGTTGGTCAGAGTAGCAGCATAGAGCAACTCTTCAACGTTCAACTGCGAAGGATCTTCTTTAGCCAACTGCTTGATCTCTTCATCGCTCTTACCGATAAGGTCGGTCGTCAAGATGAGACGGCTGCGACGGAGAGCAGGCAGAATCTCGTCAGCGATGGTTCCGTATACAGAGCTCAGGTTCTTGATTTGAGCCTCACGCTCCTCAGGATCGCTGTACATAGAGAGCACGCGGAGAACGAGGTCTTTGTCTTGCATGTTGCTGTTCTCCATAGCTTTCTGGAAGCCTTCCCAGTCCTCAGCGGTGATGTTGGACTCGATGTTAGCTTTCACTTTGTTCTTCTTGAGGTCACCATTGAGGAAGTTAGCAGCCACTTTCTGACGGTTCTTAGCGAGGTTCTCGTTGAGGTTCTGTGCGCCATCAGGAGAAGCATAACCTGCAACCTCGAGTTTGTTGATCTCTTTGCGATCGTCATCTTTCGTAGCCTTGATAGCCTCTTGGAGAGCTTTCATCTCGTCTGTTGTTTTCTCAGACGAACGGAGGTCAGAACTTTGAATCAAGAACTTGATGTCAGCCTCGGTCAGCTCCTGGATAACGCGTTGGAACTTGTCCGGAGTAGTAGCGGTCTTGCAATCTTTAGCATCAGCCAATTCAGAAGTAGCAACGAGACCGTCAGCCACCTTCATGTCAGGAATTTCGATCTCTTTCTTACCTACTTTAGCCTCGAAGCGGAGGAACAACTCACACTTACGCATAGCGGGCTGGTAGTCGAAAGAAACGCTCTGAGAATACTTACCACCGTTAGCATAGTTAACAGTCTTACCATTCTCTTTTGCCTTCTCACCTACATAAGTTACAGGCTCGCCGAGCAACTCCTGCTCACCGAATTTCAACACCGGAGTAACGGTTAAAACACCCTTCTTAGCGAATTTCTTCTGAGGGAACGTACCGGTGATCTCTGCATTAACCTTGCTACCTACTTTCTCCAGCGGGCTCGGGTTTACGGTGATTTCATCCGGTTTTTGTAACGTGTTGTTACAAGAAGCCAACACTACTGCAGCAGCAATGAGGCCAAAGAATAAACCTTTTTTCATACGCATAAATTAATTGTTTATTTGTGATTACTAATTATGTTTGCACATAAATCGGCGGCAAAGATACTGCTTTTTTTTGAAATACGCAAGTATTTTGACGTTTTTTTTACCATTCGGCGCATTTTTTTGTGTTTTTGGACGTTAGAGTCCGTTCAAAACAGTGCTGAAGTCCTCCGCATTGCCTGTTGTTTGCGAGGCAGGCTGGGTGGTTGTAGCAGGCTGTGTTTGAGTAGTCTGCGTAGCGGGTTGCGTTTGGGTTGTGGTTGTTGCAGGCTGCGTTGTCTCGGGTTCATCCGTTTCTGTAATGGAGGAAACGGAAGGCGAGGCTTCTGAAGCTGTAGCATTCCGATCTTTGACGAGTCGCACGGAGAAGCCAAAGGCTTTTTTCTGATGGTCATCCGATCCGGCACCTTGCATGTTAAAATAGAAATCTCCCGCCTCATCGTTTGCTCCAGTGTAAGGCGTTGAAGACCAATAGAATCCATAACTATTAAATGCTTCTATTCTGTTGCCGCTTTGGAAACCTGCAGCGGGCAAGAATACAGCTCCGTTTGCCTCTAAGACATTCCATTGCGCTACGCTGTAAACATTCTGATTCCAATCGTTCGGATCTGCCATAAAAGACGCGCGTCGCGGCATTTGCCAATTATCCGGCAGCAGAATATATCCGCGGATGTTATTGACCGTGGCTTGTCCGCGCAAGCGGTTGGCATGAGGACGGTCGGCGAAGAGATAGATCCATTCGTCAGCCGTGAGCGCACGCCATAAGCCGGCTACATTACCTCCATTCACAATGGGTTGGTCACTCCAACCGCTTTCGGTCCACTCAAACAGATCCTGCCATTTGTTACGATTTGCCGACATGACCGCCACACTAATCACTTCGTGTTGGGTATTGGCGAAATAATAGGTGGAAGTGCGTCCCTGGAACTGCAAGTTACCTTGCGAGAATTGCACCTGTTTGCCCGGAGCAACCGTAAACAAACCTTTTAGCACGCCTTCTTGTGCTTGTGCCGTAAGCGCGCAGATGGAGCATATGATGATAAGTAAGTATTTTTTCATAAGTGGTTATTTTTGCAATCTTTTTTCGTATTTCTGGATCTCAAGCGAAGTGCGGGCAATGCGTTTCTCAAGTTCTTTAATGTCCGACATCACTATTTGCAAGTGTTCTGCGCGATCCACGATTTCTTTCTCCTGCTTGGAAGCACCTTTGAGGCACGTTTCGCGGTCGTCAACTCTTTTACCGTTACGATACATGAGCATGGAATTGCCGTCATCGCGCACTTTGACGCGCAAGCCGTTATAACCGGTAGCGACATAAAAGCCGTGGTCTTCATATTTCTCGTTTTTCTCATATTTGAACATCGGCAACAGGCTATCCGCAACCGGCATCAGTTCTTCGAGTTGTGACTGATAGAAGGTAAGGCTGCGCTGCTGTTCCGTGAGCGAGATACTGTCCTGTTGATGTTTCTCTGCGCGGCGGAGTTCGGCTTTGGACGGTTTTTGCGTGCAAGCCGTAAGCGCGAGTGCGCAGATTATAAGGATGGAGACAAGTTGTTTCATGCGAGTTCTTTTTTCATGAGGATGTGCGGCATATCTGCTTCCATGAATATATCGCCAGACGGCGTAAATCCGAGTTTCTCGTAGAAGGGAGCCGCTTGTGTCTGCGCGTGAACAAGGAGCGAAGTGGCGCCTTGTCGTTGCGCTTCAAGAACCGTTTGCTCCATGATAAATTTGCCGAAACCCTGTCCACGTTCGGTAGTCAGCATGCGACCTGCAAGCCATTGTCCGTTGGCTTTGCCTTTGAAAAGTCGTGCATAAGCGATAACGCGTCCGCGGCGATGGAGCGCAATATGAATAGCCTTGTAGTCCACGTTATCCATGTCCTGGTAATAACAATGCTGATCCATGTAGAAGACGGCAAAACGGGCTTTGAGAATCTCGTAGAGTTCGGAGGTGGAGAGTTCTGCGAAAGGTTTGATATAGAGTTTGAAACCTTTCGGCAACGCAAGTTTGACGGCACGTCTTTTGCGTTTGACGGCCTTGTTCTGCATGAGTTGTTCACGCATGACGGAAAAGACATAGGAGCGTGTTGTCTCGCTGCGTTTTTGCTTCTCGTAGAAAGGAATGGAGCGGTTGTGTTCCACCCGTTTGAGTTCCCACTCAGCGGCTTGTACAGGATCTGCCATGATGGCGTTAACGACGGAATTGATTTTTCCGAAGAGTGCGCGGTGCGCCTTCTGCGCTTTGGAGGCAGGAACATTGCTCGCGGACAATGTATAAGACTGTTGTTTGCCGTTACGTGTGCGGTAAACGACCGGATCCTTCCGGTTCATTTTCCCATGCTTGAGGGAATAATCCAAGTTTTCTGTTTTTGCCATAATTCCAACAAAAAGTATATTATATATTTATATATATTATAGTATAAGCGTTCATTTTGCCATTTTCAGTCAAATATCCTATGGGTATCCTATGGATATATTATGGGTATCCTATGGTGCAGTCTCTACGGCGGCTCGAAAATGACGGTGCAAAAGTAGTATATTTTTTTGAATTGTGCAAGTATTTGGGTTAAAATTGTGTGATTTTTGTGCTAAAAGAGCAAAATTATATGCAAAAGAAGGAAAAAGCCAAAAAAAAACGATTTTTATTGCAAAATGCTTGCGTATTCCAAATATTTGTAGTACTTTTGCGGTGGAAAGCGAGAAGAAGTAAAAATAGAAAATTAAATGTTCCATTTACCCCCCCCATACGAAGGGCTTGTTAGAATAACTAAAGCCATATTCGCAACGCTATAAGCGATGCCGGATTTTGATGTCCGGCACCGCTTGTTTTTTATTAATAACTGACTAATGAACTCTATTTACTGACTAAAGGTTTATAATTAGAAATCTATTTACTATTACTAACTAAAAATTTAATTTTCAATTATGAAAAAGTATCTTTATTTGAGTATCGTGGCGCTGATGGGCGCGGCGATGCTGAGCAGTTGCGGCAGCAAGCCGGCTAACGCAGAAGGCGAGAACGCAGAAGCTGCCGCTGAACAGGCAGAAGACAATTCGATTCAAGCATGCTTTGCACAATTCGGTATTGATTATGAGGCTGTTAAGCCCAATGTAGAAGGCAAAGTGATTGAAGACGGCAAGATTGACAACGAAATGACGTTCTATTCGTATGCACAGTCCGTTGTGATCGGCAAAGAGCCGTTTGACACCGAGACGATGCGCGAGTATGCGCAACGCGTATTCGACTACTGCAAGACGATTGCTGTGGACGGCAAGTTGTATCAGATTCCCGAATTCGCCAATGACCGTAACAATCTGCAGGAAGTGAATTCTCCGGAGGAGGCATGGCGCGCAAACGGCAAATTGGCAACCGGTTGGTACTTGACGAGCAAGACCTACAAAATGACCGTTTATGTAGAGTCGCTGACAGCAGACAAGACGATGAGCGTCCGCGTAGGCAGTAACGGCAAGGTAGAAGATTAAACACTAACTCACAAAACTTAAAAATCATGAAAAAGTATCTTTATTTGAGTATCGTGGCGCTGATGGGCGCGGCGATGATGGTTGGTTGCAAGCCAAAGAACACCCCGAGCGGCACAGACCCGGTTGATCCTTCGACATTGGACAACAAGACCGTTAAATGTTGGGAATATACGCTGACGGAAAGCGGCAAGTCTGCAACCTTGTATTTCTGGGGCACCGAGAGATCGTTAGTGACGTTCATCGAGGGCGAAGTGAAGAAAGCAAAGGATGAAGGTTTCATATGGACTTACACCTACAAAGCATCGAACGAAACGGATTTGGATGCGTGCATGGAGCGTAACAACGAAGGCGCTGATTGCTGGAAAGTGACAGTAACCAAAGGCGGCAGTTCAAAGACAGAATACCTGTTCACGAGTTATGAGTGTGCAGAGATCTACGCCAAGGCAGAGGCAGGCAGTACGGGCTCTTATAAGATTGAAAAAGCAGAGCCGAAAGATCCGGATTCCTGCGACGCGTTGAATGGTCCTTCGGGCGGCGGTGGTACACCCGACGACAAAGACAAACACTGCTGGCATGCCACTTCTTCCTATGTTTACGGCGGTAAAAAATACGAAAGCGAGAACTGGTTCTGGGCAACGCAAAAAGAAATGGAACAGACCAAATCGGCTTTCCTCGCCTCAATGCAAGACGCGAAATATGAATACGAGATGACGAATGACGCGACGGAAGAGGCCTGCATGGAAAATAATACAGGGAAATTCGCATGTTACCAGATTAACGGACCTGGTTACACGATGTATTTCTGGACCACAGAACAGATTCTCGAGAATCAATACGGCTCCAATCCCAGCATAACATGGCAGCTTGCAGACGCCAATGACGAGGATGCTTGCAACGCTTTGAACAATTGATAAAAATAAAATTTTTACGAAAAATGGCATACAAATTTGCGTATGTCATTTTTTTTGTGTAATTTTGCAGCCGGTTTAGAAAAAACATGAATGTTTTAAGAAAAGACAATGAGTGAATCGAAATACGAGAGTAAAATAACGTCTGCGGGATGCCCTGCAGAGCAGATTTATCGCGTGCTAAGCAACATGGAGAACTTGGAGCGCGTGCGTGACATGATTCCGCAGGACAAGATCCAGGAAATGGAGATCTACCCTGACCGTGTGCGCATGAAAGTAGATGGTTTGGGACAGAAGATAACTATCGCCATCGTGGATCGTATTGAGAACGACACCATCAAATATGGTGCGGAAGGAATACCTATGCAGGCGAACTTCTGGATTCAACTGAAGGAACTGAGTCCTGTCGATACACGCATCAAGTTGACCGTGAAAGCGGACATCCCGATGATGTTTAAGTTTATGATTGAGAAAAAACTGCAGCAGGGACTTGACCAGGCGGCAGAGATGTTGGCGCAGTTCCCGTATAGTCAGTGGAACTGACGTGGTTTGAAATTGTTTGAGATTGTTTGATAATAGTTTGAGATTGTTATGAAAAGACCCAGAATACACAGAGAAGGACGCAACCTGATTATCGGGACAGTGCTACTTCTGTTTTTTATCAACGTGCCGGTGTTCGTGTTTTTCCCGCATTGGATATTGGGAATAACCCTTGCACTGACGGCCATCCTTTTGGTTTTCGTCACCTATTTCTTCCGCAACCCGATTCGCGTGCTGGAGATTGACGACCCGAACTTTGTCATCGCGCCGGCAGACGGCCGTGTTGTGGTGATTGAGCCGACCGACGAGAACGAGTATTTCCACGAGCGTAAGTTACAAGTGTCGATCTTCATGTCGCCATTCAACGTGCACGCCAACTGGTATCCGATTGAAGGAACCGTGCTGGTGAGCGAGCATCAGAAAGGTCGTCACAAAGGTGCGTGGCTGCCGAAGTCAAGTACGGAGAACGAGCGTTCGCTGGTGGTTATTGAGACGCCATCAAAAGTGCAGATAGCCGTTCGTCAAGTGGCGGGTGCGATGGCACGTCGTATTGTGACATACGCCAAGCCCGGACATTTTGCACACCGCAACACGCATCTCGGCTTCATCAAGTTGGGTTCGCGCGTGGACATGTACTTGCCGTTAGACACGGAGATGTTCGTCGAAGTGGGTGATTCGACCCGCGGTAACGAGACCATCATTGCGCGTCTCGCCGACAAAGCGCCGAAGAAAAGCAAAACAAATGTTAAACAAAAATAAAAATTAATTACCATGAACAAATTTGAAGAATTATTTGCGCAGTATCCCTGCCCATTTACAGACGAGCAAGTAAAAGCTCAAGTAGCTGACATCGAAGCAAAGCATTTTGCAGAGAACAACAACGTAGAGGTTTGGAAAGAGTGCCTCCACCAGATCGATTATACGACGCTGAGTGCAGATGACACGATTGAGAAAGTGGAGAAGATGGCAAACGCCGTGAACACTTTCGGCGAGAAGTTCCCAGGCGTTCCTAACGTAGCCGCTATCTGCGTTTATCCGGCAATGGCTGAGTTTGTTCGCAAAGCGCTGAAAGATCCGAAGTTCAATATCGCTTGCTGCTGCGCCGGTTTCCCCGCAGCACAGACTTTCCCGGAGATCAAGGTGGCAGAGACCGCAATGGCTCTCAAGAAAGGTGCAACGGAAGTGGACATCGTGCTGAGCGTTGGTAAGTTCCTCGAGGGTCGTTACCAAGAGTGCTTCGACGAGATTCGCGAGATCAAAGACGTATGCAAAGAGCATCATCTCAAAGTGATTCTCGAGACCGGTCTGCTGAAGACGGCTGAGAACATCTGGAAGGCTTCGATTTTGAGTATGGCAGCAGGTTGCGATTTCATCAAGACATCGACCGGTAAGATTGCCGTGAACGCTACTCCGGAGGCTACGTTCGTAATGTGCCATGCTATCAAAGCATGGAAAGAGAAAGCAGGTATCAAGATGGGTTACAAGCCGGCAGGTGGTGTATCGACGACCGAAGAGGCTGTTCAGCACTTCACGCTGGTTAAGGAGATCCTCGGCGAGGATTGGCTCAACAACGAGTGGTTCCGTTTCGGCGCTTCCCGTCTGGCGAACAACCTCCTTTCCTCCATCGTAGGCAAAGAAACAAAACATTTTTAAATGAATAAGATTCTTTCTAAGAAATTTTTCTCGGACAATGTGGCGGAGCTCGTGGTTGAAGCTCCGCTCATTGCGCGTAGCCGCAAGGCAGGTCACTTCGTGATTATCCGTGTAGATGCCCAGTCAGAGCGCGTGCCGTTGACTATCGCAGGTGCGGACATTGAGAAAGGCACTATCACGCTGGTGGTGCAACAAGTAGGCGCCTCGACGCATAAACTGCTGGCGATGAACGTGGGTGAGAGCCTGCATGACATCGTCGGCCCGTTGGGCCGCGCCACGCGTATCGAGAAATACGGCACGGTTGTTTGCGCGTGCGGCGGTGTAGGTGCTGCGCCTATGTTGCCTATCGCTGAGGCCTTGAAAAAAGCCGGCAACCGCGTTATCACTGTGCTCGCCGCGCGTAACAAAGATCTGCTGATTCTGCAAGAAGAGTTGGCAAAATGGTCGGACGAAGTGATTATCATGACCGATGACGGTTCAGCTGGTCAGCAAGGCGTGGTCACCGTAGGCGTAGAGCAAGTCATCAATCGCGAGAAAGTGGACAAATGTATCACCATCGGTCCCGCCATCATGATGAAGTTCGTAGCACTAACGACTGCCAAATACAATATCCCGACCGAAGCTTCGCTTAATACCATCATGGTGGACGGAACGGGTATGTGCGGCGCATGCCGCGTGACCGTTGGCGGCAAGACGAAGTTCGTCTGCGTTGATGGTCCGGAGTTCGATGCGCATGGCGTGGATTGGGATGAGATGCTCAGCCGCATGAAGTCCTATAAAGCCGAAGAAGCCGAAGCGCTGGAAGCTTACAAGCAAGGCGCAACGACGAGCCAACCTCAAGCCGATTTCGAGCCAGTGTCGAGCCAACTTCGAGAGATAAGCGCAGTGGCACCTTTTGAAGGTAAGCCGAAAGACCGCGTGGCTATTCCTCGTGTTCAGATGCCCGAACTGCGACCGGAAGTGCGCGTGAAATCGCTGCATGAGGAAGTAAATCAGGGTCTTACGTTCGAGCAAGCCATCACGGAGTCGCATCGTTGTCTTAACTGCCCGAAGCCGACTTGCGTGCAAGGTTGTCCGGTAAATATCAATATCCCTGGATTCATCAAGAAACTGGAAACGGGCGACGTTCTCGGTGCTGCGGCGGTCATCAAAGAGAGTTCTTCTCTACCCGCTGTGTGCGGCCGTGTTTGCCCGCAAGAGAAACAATGCGAGGCCAACTGTATCCATCTTAAGATGGGTCATCAGGCCGTGGCGATTGGTTATCTCGAGCGTTTCTGCGCAGACTACGCAAATGCGCAAGCGCAAGGGGTTACAGGTGAGGGGATACAGGTTACAGGTCCGAAAATCGCCGTTGTCGGTTCCGGTCCTGCGGGCCTTACGTTCGCCGGAGATATGGCAAAATTCGGCTACGAAGTACATGTATTTGAAGCACTCCATGAGATTGGCGGTGTATTGAAATACGGAATCCCGGAGTTCCGTCTTCCGAATAGTATAGTTGATATCGAGATAAACGGCCTTCGCAATTTAGGTGTTCAATTCCATACGGATACTATTATCGGCAAAACGATTACCGTGAAAGAGCTGGAAGAGCAAGGCTTTAAAGGTATCTTTGTCGGTTCCGGTGCAGGTCTTCCGCGCTTCATGAATATCCCTGGCGAGAACCTGAACGGTGTGCTATCTTGCAACGAATACCTGACGCGCGTCAACCTGATGGACGCTTCCAATCCTGCCACCGACACACCATTGCTTTACGGCAAGAATGTTGCGGTCATCGGCGGCGGCAACACGGCTATGGATGCTGTGCGTACTGCCAAACGCCTCGGCGCAGAGCATGCGATGATTGTCTATCGCCGCAGCGAAGAAGAAATGCCGGCGCGTATTGAGGAAGTGAAACATGCCAAACAGGAAGGTATTGAGTTCATGACGCTGCATAACCCGATTGAGTATCATGCCGACGAGAACGGACGTGTCAAAGAGGCTGTGCTGCAAGTGATGGAACTCGGTGAGCCTGACGAATCCGGTCGTCGCAGTCCGGTGCCTGTGGAAGGCAAGACAGTGACCATCCCTGTGGATCTGGTGATTGTGGCAGTGGGTGTTTCGCCGAATCCGTTGATTCCTTCTTCCGTAGAAGGATTGGAAATCAGCAAGAAAGGAACGATTGTGGTTAACGACAACATGCAATCGGCAATACCTACTCTCTTCGCGGGCGGTGACATCGTGCGCGGCGGTGCAACGGTTATCCTCGCCATGTCTGACGGCCGCAAAGCCGCAGCGGCAATGCATGAACACCTGAGTGGTTTGAAATAGTTTGAGGTTGTTGGAGATAGTTTGAATTTGTTTGCTGCCATATTGCTCTCTGTCAATTTCCTGACCAACCACCCGATTACCGGTCAGGCGAATATGTCCGTTTTGATACAAAACCTCAAGACGGGTGAGGTGATTGACAGTTATCGTCCCGATCACATGGTTCCGCCGGCATCAGTAATGAAATTACTGACTACCGGTGCTGCCTTGGAGATTCTGGGTGCGGATTATCGTTTTCCGACCGTATTGGAATACTCCGGAACGATAGAAAACGGCATTCTGGACGGCAATCTGTATATTCACGGCAGTTGTGATCCATCGCTCGGATGGAAAGGCCAAACGGCTTTTCTTAACAAATGGGTCAATGCTGTGAAGAAAGCCGGTATCAAACGCATTGAAGGCAGCATAGTGGCGGACATGACGATGTTGGACGGCGATGCCCAAAACCCGTCGTGGCTCTGCGAAGATGCGGGTAACTACTATGCCCCCGGTGTGTTCGGAATCAATTATTACGGCAATACGATGCGCATCTCGCTGCAAAGCGGCGAGCCCGGTTCCACGGCAACCGTCATCAGTACAGATCCGAAAGTGGAAGATGTCTATTTCATCAATCGCATCCGATGTGACAAGATTAACCATGACGGGGCTTTTGTGAGTGGTTTGCCGTATAGCCGCGAACGCTATCTGTCGGGGTCTGTTCCTTCTAACTTAGGCAGTTTTACGGTTAAGGGCGATCTTCCGAACCCGGGCTTGTTACTCGCGCGTCACTTCACGTCGCGTCTTCGCGAAGCGGGTGTGACAGTCAAAGGCGATGCGCTCTACGAAGCGGATTATAATCCTTTGACACCGCCCAGAACGGCGTTATACACGCATTATTCGGAACCGCTGTCTGAGATTATCAAAGAGACGAACGTCAACAGTAACAACCTATACGCCGAAGCGCTATTCCGCTATTTCGGCACCAAGTATTCGCTGCCGGGGACGATTCATAACAGTCAGGACCTGCTGCGCGATTATTGGCGTCGACGCGGTGTTTCCATTCAGAATGCGATTATCAAGGATGGTTGCGGATTGGCGCCGCAAGATGCGGTCAGTGCGAAAGCGTTTGTGCAACTGCTGACTATCATGTCCAAAAGCAAAAACAGAGATGCTTGGTTAGCATCGCTGCCCGTCAGCGGTCAGACCGGCACACTCAAAACGCTTTGTCCCGACACGCCACTCGCCGGGCGTATTCACGCCAAGAGCGGAACTATATCCGGAACGAAGAATTTCGCGGGTTACATTGATATGCCGAACGGCGAAACTTGGGTATTTGCCATCCTGATCAGTTCTGCGCCCGGCAAAGCACGTAATATACAAACGGTTATACAGCAGTATTTATTAGATGTTTGTGGAGAAAACCGATAGTACCAACACCCTGATGCGCGAGATGATTGCGAAGGGAGAGTGGCCGAAGAACGAACATTTTCTTCGTGCCGGCTTCCAGACAGCAGGTAGAGGGCAGACGGGCAACAAATGGGAGAGCGAAGAAGGTAAGAATATATTGTGCTCTTTTCTACTGCCACCGATTGATGAAGAGCCGTTCTATTATACGGTCGCCGTCAGCGTAGCAGTATACCAAGTGTTGGAAAACGTGTTAGAGAATGAGACACGGATGTGGTTGGAGAAAAGTGACGTGCCATTTTTAGCGAATCTAATCGATATAAGCAGAAGCAAGGTACCCGACTTGAAGATCAAGTGGCCGAACGACATCTATTACAAGGATCAGAAGATAGCAGGCATACTGATTGAAGGCGGATTGACCGGCTCAAAGATGGACTATGCAATTGCAGGTATCGGGGTGAATGTGAACCAAACCCGTTGGCGTTCGGCCCCCAATGCAATCTCGATAAAGAGCGCTGCTCATTCTATCTCAAGCTATGAGGGAGAGTTTGATATTGAGGCTTTGATGAAAGGACTGGACGAGAAGATCCAGCAAGTCTTTAAGATATCACCTCGCGTGGTGTGGGATCGTTATATAGACGTTCTCTATCGCATCAAAGGCGGGCCATGGCCGTTTGTAGAACGCACGGTTGATATGGCTCCGACGATGAATGCGCCGAAAGGAACCAAAGGAACATTCAAGGCTTGGATTATTGAAGTGCGACCGAACGGAGAGTTGGTGCTGCAAGATGAGCAAGGAGAACAGCGGTTCTATCATTTCAAACAGATACGGTACGTTGTGTAAATTGAAAATTGAAAACTAAAAAGATATGAAATCAATCATCATCACCGGCGGAGCCGGATTTATCGGAAGTCACGTAGTGCGATTGTTCGTGAACAAATATCCCGACTATCGGATTATCAATGTGGATAAACTGACTTACGCAGGCAACCTCGCGAACCTCAAGGATATCGAAGACAAAACGAACTATCGCTTTGTCCGTGCAGATATCTGCGACTTCGATACGATTTTCAAATTGATGCAAGAGGAGAAAGTGACCGGCGTTATTCACTTGGCGGCAGAAAGTCACGTGGACCGCAGTATCAAGGATCCGTTCACTTTTGCCCGTACGAACGTGATGGGTACACTCTCGATGTTGCAGGCAGCAAAGTTATACTGGGAATCATTGCCCGATAAATTCGAAGGCAAACGCTTCTATCATATCTCAACCGACGAGGTGTATGGTGCACTGGAGATGACCCATCCGGAAGGTATCAAACCGCCGTTCACTACCACAGCATCTTCTGCGGAGCATCACTTGGCGTATGGCGAAGATTTCTTCTATGAGACGACGAAGTATAATCCGCACTCGCCGTATTCGGCTTCCAAGGCATCGAGCGACCATTTTGTCCGTGCTTTTCATGACACTTACGGCTTGCCGACCATCGTTACGAACTGCTCGAACAACTATGGTCCTTATCAGTTCCCGGAAAAACTTATTCCGCTGTTTATCAACAACATTCGTAACCGCAAGCCATTGCCAGTATATGGCAAAGGGGAGAATGTGCGCGATTGGTTGTACGTGGTAGATCACGCTCGCGCGATTGACGTTATTTTCCACAATGGAAAGATTGCGGAGACCTATAATATCGGCGGTTTCAACGAGTGGAAGAATATCGATATTATTAAGACTGTCATCAAAACCGTTGACCGTTTGCTCGGCCGCCCCGAAGGTGCAGATCTGGATCTCATCACTTATGTCACAGACCGCGCAGGACACGATATGCGTTATGCGATTGACAGCACCAAACTACAACGTGAATTAGGTTGGGAACCCTCGTTGCAATTTGAAGAAGGCATTGAGAAAACCGTCCGTTGGTATCTGGAGAACCAAGAATGGCTCGATAACATCACTTCCGGTGATTACGAGAAGTACTACGAAGAAATGTATAAGAACAGATAAAGAAAGGACGCTCGAAAGCGTCCTTTTTCATCCGTTACGGTAAACCTTAGGTGTCACGCCTACATGGGCTTTGAAGAAACGGTTAAAGAAAGCCAAACTGTCAAAACCCAGACTCATTGCAATTTCTTTGATTTGTAAATTTGTGATTTTTAGTTGCGACTTTGCGTCCGTCAAGATTGCCTCTACGATAATATCTCCGGCCGTTCTATCTCCCACAGATTTGATAGTAGAACATAAATGCGGCAGCGTTATACGCATTGCATCTGCATATTGGCTCACATGATGCCATTCGTGATAATGATGCAATACCAATTGGCAATAATCCTGATATATCTCCGTTTTACGGTCAAGCGGTTTCACCAAATATTCATCCTGCTCATGCGCATATTTGGCATAACTTGTCTGCAGCAAGTTGAAGATATGCACCATTTTCTCACTGTCCAGCATCGTCGGTTCAGCATTCAAAGCAGCAATGACGGTATCATACATGGAACATAGCACCTTAGCATGATTTTCACTCACACTCAATTTCGGCGAATGGAGTTGCAATGCTTGCAACGACATACGGTTATTGACGGTATTCTTCTCCAAAAACTTGCTTCCGAAAACAATCCAATATACCAATGCATCATCAGAACATCCGCGAATGAAGAAGAAACTGCCCGGTTCAAGCAACAGAACATCGTTCGCCTTGAAGTCATAGTCAGTCACGTTAATCGTGGCATGAGCCGTTCCGCGAACCAATAACGCGTATACGCCGCAACTGATTTTACACGGGTAACGGCCATACTCATTCATCAGTTTACCACTCGCGTCACCAATCATATAATCACCATACGGGCAATCTACAATAGGGATATTATTCTCTTTTGTCTTACTCATAATCAATATTATTTATCAACCAACTTGATATCCTGTGCGTTCATCTGGAGAGTAGTACGACCGTGGAAGCTATTCTCCTCCAAATAGAAACATATATCTACTGCCTTGCCGTTCTGCAGATGCTCGGCTTTTTCGCCTTGTCCGAAAGCGATACCATCCATTGCAACGATACGGTCCGTGAGATCCAGATGCAGATGCCGTCCTTCACTCACGGCGCGCGTGTTACGGTTGTTAATCAGGTTACGGCAAAGGAAGAGCGGTCTTTCATTTCCCGGTCCGAAAGGTTCGAGACACTGCAATATCTTATACATCTTCCAGTTCATATCGCTCAGTTCCACTTCCGCTGCTATCTCCAATGTCGGCACTCGCTGTTCGGGTGTGATGTGCGTTGCCACATATTCTTCAAAGCGGCGTTGGAACTCCGGCAGGTCTTTGCGATGCATGCTGAGTCCGGCGGCATACTTATGTCCTCCGAAGTTAGTCAACAAGTCCCGGCACGAATCGATAGCGGTGTAGATATCGAAGTCACTGACCGAACGGGCACTACCGCTGATGATGTCATCATCTCCGGCGGTGAGAACAATAGTTGGTCTGTAGAAAGTCTCCGTCAAACGGCTGGCGGCAATGCCCACCACTCCTTTGTGCCATTCGGGCGAATAAACTACGGTGGTAAATTTGTTCGCATTCTGCGGATCTTGCCGAAGCTGTTCAAGTGCTTCATCCGTTGTCTTGGAGTCGAAGTCCCGACGGTCTTGATTATAAGAATCGATGTCTTGCGCGAACTGCAAAGCTGCTTCGGCGTCATCTGTTATCAACAGACGTACGGCCTCCGCGCCGCTTTTAATACGTCCTGCGGCATTGATGCGCGGTCCGAACTTATAGACGAGGTCACTGATAGTTATCGTTTTGCCTTCAATGCCTGCCACCTGCATGATGGCCTGTAAGCCAACGGACGGGAACGCATTGATAGCCCGCAGTCCGTAGAACGCCAAAATTCGGTTCTCGCCTGTCACAGGCACGATGTCGGAAGCGATACTCATTGCCAACAACGGCAAAAGGCGATACACCTCTTGCGGGTCAATGCCACGTCTCTGTACGTACGCCTGTACTAACTTTAAGCCTACCCCGCAGCCGCTGAGTTCTTTGAAGGGATATTGGCAATCCTTGCGCTTCATATTCAGCACTGCAACTGCTTTGGGAGTCACATCTCCCGGCGTATGGTGGTCGCAGATGATGAAATCAACACCGAGACTTGCGGCATATTCCATTTTCTCCACCGCTTTGATGCCGCAGTCGAGCGCAATAACAAGGGAACAACCTTTTTCTTTCGCTGTGCCAATACCCTTCTGCGAGATGCCGTATCCTTCAGTGTAACGGTCCGGGATATAATAGATGAGATTGTCTGTTTGGGTGCGGAGGAACGAATACATCAGCGCCACCGCGGTAGTTCCATCTACATCATAATCGCCGTACACCATGATTCGCTCGTGGTTATCAATGGCGCGGCAAAGTCTATCCACTGCAGCACCCATGTCGCGCATCAGGAACGGGTCGTGGAGACTATCCAATGAAGGACGGATATACGCCCGCGCTTCCGCTGCTGTACGGATGCCTCTACCCGCGAGAATACGCCCCGCCACCGCACTGATGTCCAGTTCGGCACTCAACCGTTCAGCTATTGCTTGTTGTTCAGGCGTCAGTTCCCGTATTTTCCAATTGATATTCATCCGCTTCTTTCCATTGCGGTAGCACTTCGCGGAAATGTCTTAGTTTCTCTATAGAAAAATCCACGATGCGTGTTCCCGATTCATGATCTTCAAATCCCGCCAAATCGTTGAGCCAAGTGTCATAAGCCACTGAATGCCCCACATAATCCATCTGCAATCCGTCTGTTCCCACCATGTTCACCGCTACGGTGTAGCAGTGGTTTTCTGCCGTGCGGGCAGGTAACAACACGTCCCAATACTGAATGCGTACCGTTGGCCAGCATGCGACCACAATCAGAATATCATACATGTTATGTTTATCCTGTCGCAGCCAAACCGGGAAGCGCAAGTCATAGCAAACCGCCAGCCGTATCTTCACTCCGCGGAACTCAAATATCTTACGTTCGTTGCCCGGCGTAAAGAACTCTGCCTCGCCACCACTGGCATACAGATGATGCTTATCGTAGTATTGCGGCGTATCGCTCGGGCGAAACATAAAACCACGGTTGTACAATTTACCTTTGTCCGTGACCATCATGGAACCAACGATGGCAAGGTTGTATGTATCGGCCATCTGTTGCAGGGCTTGGCTTGTCGCCCCTGTAAGCCATTCGTCAGCCAGTCCTGGACGATCGGTGCAGAAACCGGTATGGAACATCTCCGGCACAACGGCTATATCAGCACGTCCGGATATCGCCCGCAAGCGTTCGTCCAACAATCCGACATTCACTTGCGGGTTTGCCCATTCAATAGGATATTGCAGAAGAGCAATCTTCAATTTTCAATCCCCGATTACTTCTTGCTCTTTTTCTCTCCACCGCCGGCGATGTTCTCGCGCATAGCGGTGTCCGCCTGCATATTCTGCATGCGATAATAATCCATGATGCCGAGATTACCGGAACGGAAAGCATCTGCCATTGCCTGCGGTACGAGTGCTTCAGCTTCAATCACTTTGGCACGTGCTTCCTGCGCTTTGGCTTTCATCTCCTGCTCGTTGGCAATCGCCATTGCACGGCGTTCCTCTGCCTTGGCTTGTGCGATATTCTTATCCGCTTCGGCCTGATCCATTTGCAGTTGCGCTCCGATATTCTTACCTACATCGATATCCGCAATGTCGATAGACAGAATCTCGAATGCCGTACCGTCATCCAGTCCTTTGGATAGCACCAGTTTGCTGATAGAATCAGGGTTCTCAAGTACTTGCTTGTGGCTTTCTGCACTACCGATAGAGCTGACAATACCTTCGCCTACGCGGGCAAGAATAGTATCTTCTCCTGCACCACCAACCAATTGGCGAATGTTCGCACGTACCGTCACACGAGCTTTGGCAATCAGCTGAATACCATCTTTCGCCACTGCGGTAACGGGCGGGGTATCAATCACGCGCGGGTTGACACTCATCTGTACGGCTTCAAAGACATCACGTCCAGCCAAGTCAATGGCAGTAGCCATCTGGAAGGACAGGTCTATGCCTGCCTTGCTGGCACTTACCAACGCATGCACCACGCGCTCGATATGTCCACCAGCGAGATAATGCGCTTCCAGACCGTCACGCTTCACATCGCTCAAACCCGCCTTGTGCGCCTCAATCATACAATTGACGATTTTTGCGGGCGGCACTTTACGAATACGCATTAGAAACAGCTGTATCAAACTAATACGCACGCCACTCACTACGGCATTGATCCATAGCATGAACGGCACATAATAAAAGAAAATACACAAGCCTACCGCTATCAGCGAGTAGAGCACGATCATTAGAACATCCATAACTTATTTTGTTTTTTGATTTTTAACTTTCCTTGGTGCTTTGGGCTTTGCAGCTTTCTTCTCTTTTTCCTCGGCTTCTTCTTTCTGGAGTTTATTGTTTGCCAACTCCACATGACTATCAATTTTCGTATCCAGCGCCATTTTCTCCAACGCATCGCTGCTTACAAAACCCCATATAGCCAACCCTGAAAGCAAGAGACATGCGCCCAAGGTGATGAGGCCCGCCACTTTACTGATCCACAGCCACGCTAACACTATGGCTGCCACAAAACAACCGAAACCACTGATACCCGCAATACCGAAACCCGGTAACAGGAACATCTCCATTAATAATAACGCGACGCCCGCGAGCACTAATAATACGACTAAAAAAACGTTCATGCAAGTGTTTTGATAAAAATTTTACAACTATTTTTTTTCAAATCGGGTGCAAAGATACTAAATATCTTTGATATATGCAAGTCAATAAAAAAAAATTTGCGTAAATAAATTAATTATACTACTTTTGCAGCCGATTTTTGGTGGCTACACCTTATTTATATTGTTATATGAGCAAAAATTTGGTTATAGTAGAGTCTCCGGCAAAGGCGAAGACGATTGAAAAGTTCTTGGGAACAGGCTATCATGTGATGAGTAGCCAAGGCCATATCCGTGACATTGAACCGATGGGTAAGAACTCGTTGGGTATTGATTTGGAGCATGGCTATCGACCGAATTATGCTGTTGATGCGCACAAAGAACATCTGATAGCGCAGTTGCAGAGCGAGGCAAAGAAAGCAGATACCGTTTGGTTGGCATCCGATGAAGACCGTGAGGGAGAGGCTATTGCATGGCATCTAAAAGAGGTGTTGGGGTTGAAGGAGAAAGACACCAAGCGTATTGTTTTCCACGAAATCACAAAGAATGCCATCCTCGAAGCTATCGAGCATCCTCGTGATATTGACTATAACCTTGTTAATGCGCAGCAAGCACGCCGCGTGTTGGATCGCATCGTTGGCTTTGAACTGTCACCTATCCTTTGGAAGAAAGTGGTGACGGGTCTTTCGGCGGGTCGAGTACAGTCTGTGGCAGTGCGATTGATTGTGGAGAAAGAGCGCGAGATTGAGAACTTCCGGGCATCGTCTGCATACCGAATTTTTGCCGATTTCATCGGAGTAAATCCTGGTGATGCTTCGGTTTTAAAGTGCGAGCTAAATCATCGTTTTTCGCATAAGAAAGATGCCATTGAGTTCCTTGAGAGTCTCAAGCGTGCACAGTTCATTGTGCGTGACGTACAACGTAAACCGATAACGCATCTACCGGCGCCTCCGTTCACTACATCCACACTTCAACAGGAGGCCGCGCGCAAGCTTAAGTTCTCTGTTTCCAAGACTATGCGTTTGGCGCAGTCGCTTTATGAGAGCGGAAAAATCACTTATATGCGTACAGACTCCGTCAACCTCTCTTCGTTGGCATTGGGAACAGCCAAGAGTGTCATTGCCGAGCAGTTCGGAGAAAAATACGTTCATACGCGTCAGTTCCATACCAAAGCCAAAGGCGCACAAGAGGCACACGAAGCTATTCGTCCGACTTATATGAATGTGCTCTCGGCGGGCGAAACACGCGATGAGCAACGTCTGTATGAACTGATTTGGAAACGTACTATCGCATCGCAAATGGCGGAAGCGCAGAGCGAGAAAACGACTATTGAAGTATCGATTTTCGGCAGTAAGTACGCGTTCGTCGCAAATGGTGAAATCATCACTTTTGATGGTTTTACTCGTGTTTATGTACAATCGACGGACGATGCAGAAGAAGAGCGCCGCGTACTGCCGGCCATGGCACAACGTGAACGGCTCAAACTGGTAAATGCGGAAGGTATTCAGACCTATGTCAAACCTCCGTTCCGCTATAATGATGCCACGCTCGTTAAGCGCATGGAGGAACTGGGTATCGGTCGTCCGTCCACGTATGCTACCATCATTGAGACGATTCAAAAAGTGCACTACGTAGAGAAGGGTTCTATACCCGGCGTAAAGCGCGATATTGCCGTGCTTTCGCTCAAGGATGACGGTTTTGTGACCGAGAAGACCAAGACGGAGTTATACGGAGCTGAAACACAGCGCTTTATACCTACCGACCTTGGGCGTATTACCAATGATTTTCTGGTGGAGAACTTCCCGCAGATCCTCAGTTATGACTTCACGGCGCATGAGGAAGAGCAGTTTGACAGTATCGCTGTCGGAAAGACGGAATGGACACAGGCAGTGGATACTTTCTACAAGACCTTTAAACCATTACTTTCTTCGATTCCATCGGGAAAAGTAGAGGGCAGATTTGTAGGTAATGATCCAGAAACGGGTCAGCCAATTATTGCCAAGATTAGCAAAATCGGTCCTTGTGTGCAATTAGGTGACGCAGCGAATGACAAACCGCGCTTTGCGAGTCTCAAAAAAGGTCAATCCATCTTCTCTGTCACCCTCAATGAAGCCCTTGAATTATTCCGTAATGCATTGCCGATTTCTCTCGGTGAAATCGACGGAAATGAGGTCATTATCGGCGAAGGAAAGTTCGGTCCGTATATCCGCTATAACAAATCGTTTATCTCTCTTCCGCGCGGCAAAGATCCATTGACAATGACGTTGGATGATGCGCGGGCGCTGATAGAAGCAAAACAAAAAACCGATATGCCGATTCATCAGTGGGGAAAGATACAAGTTCTTAACGGTCGATACGGTGCATATATCCATACGCCGGAGGGTAATTATCAGTTGCCAAAGAACAAGGCAGCGGAAGATATCACGGAAGCAGAAGTACGGGAAATTATGGCTAAAAACGAGCCTATTAAACCCGGAAAACATACTTTCCGTAGAAAAAGTGCAAAATAATTGCTAAAAAATTTGGTCAATTCAAAAAAAAGCAGTACCTTTGCACCCGCTTTTGAAAAAGTGAGCGAGAAGTAGCGCAGTTGGTAGCGCACTACGTTCGGGACGTAGGGGTCGGGCGTTCGAGTCGCCTCTTCTCGACAAAAGGATGGTCATTGGCCATCTTTTTTGTTGGTATCTCTTCTCGGCAAAACACATAAATTCCAGATGCAGAAGACTCGATAACGGTTCGATAACCGCTCGATAAAAGTGTGAAGTAGGGATGGGTGAAAAGAAATGAGAATCGCTTACCCGAGCGGCTTTTGGGGGTAAAAATGCACAAAAAAAGCAAAAAATACAAAAAAAATGCAAAAAAATTTGCGTATGTAAAAAAAAAGCAGTACTTTTGCACCCGCTTTTGGAAAAAAGCAGCGTTCTTTAAGAAATTAATAAAGAAAAAATTGCGGAAATAGCTCAGTTGGTAGAGCACGACCTTGCCAAGGTCGGGGTCGCGAGTTCGAGTCTCGTTTTCCGCTCTTTTTTTTTGCCCAGATGGCGGAATTGGTAGACGCGTGCGTTTCAGGTGCGCATGCCGCGAGGTG
>JAGCFX010000007.1 GCA_017649925.1 Paludibacteraceae bacterium
ATTACAAATAGCAAAACCATGCCGACCACCGTCTCTTACAAATGCCACTTCGTAAACCTCCTTGCCGACATGCATTGTATCTCCGACACTATATGTTTTTTCAGAGCTTCTGTTACAATCCGCTATCAACACCTCCACAGAAGACATCGACTTGCCGGACAATTCCTTATATACATTGTACAGATTTTGTGCACCTCTGCAATCGCCGGCCTCCAATTTCTCCATTGCTTTGTTGAGATAGGAGGAATAGTCTTGGGCATACACTGCACATGCCATCATAACCAATAATACGGAAATTAGTAATTTAGCCTTCATATTCATCAATTATTTAAGTTTACATATTTGTTGTCTTTCAACGCCTCCAGCACGACTGACTTGGCGAATTGCATTGCAGCACGCGAGTCCTGCCCGCGCGTCCTCTCCATACGGATTGCCACCGCCAACGGAGGAGTACCGCCATCTTTCTCTACGAAGAACATATACCATGCATCGTTTATTGTCTCGAAACGGGTAACGATTCCTTTTTTCTTTTGTAAGTTTCTATTTCTTTCCGGCGTGCCTGTTTTGCCTCCGATACATGATGCAAAGCCTTTGCCCTGAGCCTGCTCATGCATGTACGATCGCAGTTCTCTCGCATTCGCCTCAGCGGTCAGCGGAACATATTGCGGTTCAATCGGCTTGCGTTTCTTGTCAGCAGTGGTCATCAGATATTTCGTTACCGGCATCTGACCGTTGTTCACGACTGCGGAAGCTACACGTGCGATGCTCAGCGGGGTGGCTCCCATTGAGCCTTGTCCCCACGCCCACATCCATTCGCCGCGTTTCATGGTCTTCCAATCCTTACCTTCCCTGAAAGCATTCGTGTCACGGCGATAGACATAGTTTTGGTACATGTTTTCGGCAATAACCCGAGCCACCGACATCGTATCATGCAACACATCTGACTGAGAATAATGCAATGAATACGGCTGCTTGTTGTTGAGCGAGATCCCTGCTGCTGCATAAATATTCTCCAACTCGTCATAACAGTCATATTTATTGATCAGGTTGATGAAATAACAGTTGGAAGACTGCACCAAAGCACCACGCATATCCAAATCAGTTTTTGATATATAATCTTTAGGTGGTTCTTTGGATTTGGTATATTGTTTCGTCTTTTTGTCGTAATTAATGTCTATCACCTCATATCTGTATATGGGGAATACAGCTTCGTTTCGCACTCGGCTGACGCCCAACTTGTTCAGACCTGCCATAGCGGACATTACTTTCGCGGTCGAGCCGGGCATGGTCTGATACATCAGGCCAAGATCACGGTCGGACCATGCATGCCATTGGGCATCCTTGTAATTGTCAGTATAGCCATATCCGGCTTCCTCGCGTAACCGCTGATAGTCCGGTAACGGATAGACGGCCGAGGTGAGCAGGTCACCATCCTCGGCATCAAGAACAACTACCGATATGCGGAGCAGATTATCGTTTTTCAGTTTGTCGCTCTGCTCTACGTAATGTTGCATGCGTCTCTGAATTTCCGTCTGGAGCTTGGCATCAATAGTCAGGTGGATGTCGAATTTCCCGTCACTTACGGCTTCATTATGCTTGCGCAATGCCCTGCCGGTAACACCATGCTTCAGACAAGGCACCAGTTCGTGGTAGTCGCGCATACGAGGTCTGAAGATCGTATCGCGTGTTATGCCCGGCAGATAACGTGATTCGGCTTTCAGACGACCGGCGAGAGAAAGTGTCGGCGTGGGATTGCCTCTTCTGTCATGCAGATTGTCGAAATCGCGGAGATAGGACATGTGCCTTGCTTCAGCCATATAACCGACAGCCTCGTTAGCGCTGTACATCGTGTTGTCCAAATCACCGACCATGAAGAACAGATGCTCTGCAAACGGATAATAACGCTTGGTATGGGCTTTGACAATATCGGTTAACTTCGTGGTGTCCAACTTGACGGACTTGGTTAGGATATCCCACGTATCCCTCTCCGTTACATTTTTAGGGTCACTCGTAGCAAGCAATACGCCGTTACGGTCATAGATGTTCCCGGCTCGCATTTCTTGCGTGAGTAGCGCAATACGGGGATTATATTCTATAAGCGGCATACCTTCACGCGAATACGCAAAAACAGGTCTGGTCAGCGTATTAGACCTGTTCCACCACGCATAGAACTGCCAGACGCCAAGAGTAAACACAGCTAAAATGACATATACCCACGTGACAACAGAAACCGGATAGTTGTAATCCCATACACTGCGCTGGCGTACTTGGTTCGTGCCGGATGAGTCCTCCGCTCGGCGGATGTTTTGTGCGAGAGACATAACTATGCCTAATGCCGCAAGATTAAGGATCATGCTTACCCGTCCGAAACTGAGGAACGGCACAGTTATTCCCGTAAGCGGTATGATGCCGCTGCTGCCAAGCGCTATAATGAAGAACTGCACAGCCGTTACCACAGCCACGCCCATGCAGAAATAGAATGCAAACGGATGTCCCGCACGATAACCTGTGACGATTATCCTTCGCAGCAACAGTGCCATTACAAGCACAATGAATGCCAGTCCCCACCATCCTGTCTGCTCGGCAATGGAGGATAGTATCATATCCGTATGGAACGCCGGAACGAGGTTCGGATTGCCGTTGCCCACTCCCTGTCCGAACAATCCGCCTGTAGCGATCGCCCAAAGACCGTTTGCTACCTGTGTGTTGCTCACGGGAGTCGCGTTTGCTCCATGTACATAGTGCTTGTCATCCGGATGGATATCCAAATCTCCCCATGTGTTGGTGCACATGTTGGTCCGCTGTTCAAATCGTTCCGCCACATCTGTATCACGCAATATCGGCACCTGAC
>JAGCFX010000008.1 GCA_017649925.1 Paludibacteraceae bacterium
ATTCCCCTCAAAACTCTTTACTATATCTTTAACTTCAATCATAATAACAATTTACTTAGGATCAAATCGAGGAACAAGATCATGATATTCGAGTTGACAACCGCATTCGTCGAAGCGCGTCCCACATCCAGCGCACCGCCTCGCGCGTAGTAGCCATAGTAACTCGCCATACTTGTAATCACAAATGCAAAAACTAGCGCTTTGATGATCGCGTACCAAATAAAATACGGGTTGAATGCATACTGCACTCCGATCAAATAGTCATGGATCGTAATGATATCCGTAAATGCACCTACGCCGTAACCGCCTATCAAGCCGGCCGCCGTGGAGATAATAAACAGGAACGGCATCATGCTCATGAAAGCCAAAATCTTCGGTAAAATCAAATAATTGGCACTGTTGACACCCATGATCTCCATCGCATCTATCTGCTCTGTGATACGCATTGTGCCTATTTCCGAAGCGATATTAGAACCAACCTTACCAGCCAATATCAGACATAAGATCGTACTCGAGAACTCCAGCAGCAATGTATCACGTGTCAGCAGACCTGTGATATACGTCGGTAACAACGGATTCTCCGTGTTTGTCTTGGCCTGAATGGTCAAAATAGCACCGATAAAAACCGATATCAGTAAAACGATCGGCAGACTCTGCAGACCCTGTTTCTCTAACTCACGGCTATACTGCCGCCAGAACATTCGCTGCCTGTCCGGTAATCGCAATACACGACCCATCAGCAGCATATATTCACCTGTATGTTGTAGTATGCGCATAGTACTCCATGTTACAAAAAGTGCGCAAAGATACTATTTTTTTTGCATATATGCAAATTTATTTTTCTTTTGCACCGAAAATCGCGTATCTGAAACAAAAAAAAGAGCCCCGAAGGACTCTTTCTTATGTTCTATTTTACTCACGGGAGTATTACGTGGTTGTTACGTGGTCATTACCTATGTAAGTGCTATTCAGAAATGTTTTATCTTACCTGAGCACCTTGTACGTTGAACATCTTGCCGTCGCGGATGATGTACATCACACCGTCAACAAGAACTTTCTGTGCCTTCTCGGTCATGGTCACATTCTCAATGCCTTCACCGTAAACGTGTACCAAGTTACCGCCGGAGATCTCATAGTTGTGATACTCACCGCTTGTGCCCTCACCGTAGTAGTGCGAGATTTTACCGGTAACAATTACATAATCACCCTCAGCGACAGCTCTGTCCACAGTAGCGCATTTGAAGGCCTGGAACTCACCGTAAGCACCTGCTTCGTCTGCCATGTACCAAGTGTTCTCATACTTGGTGGAAGTACCTACGATATAGCCCATAACGGCATATTTATCAGGTGTAGTGAGCGATTGGCCCTTCTCCGGAGTCAGCGCAGCAGCAATCTCAATGGCTTGAGCAACAGTAATCGGCTCGAGCTCAATGCCTGCACCTTTGGCAACAGAAACGAAGATAGCATTCGGGACTTGCGGAGTACCTTGGTACTCACCGTAGATAGCCTTGATGGTCAATGTATCCGTAACATCTACATTCAGCGTGTTGAATTTCTTGCTTTCGCCGGCAGCGGTCAAAACACCGTATACATAAACAGAACCTGTTGCGTCTGACATATACAAGTTACCATACTGGTCATTCTTGATACTATCTACAACGCCTGTTAAGATACAAGTATCTTTCATGTTCTTCAACGCCAGGAACTCAGCGATGGTCTTCGGACCAAGGTTCTCAGGTGCAGCGGATGATTGAAGAATAACAAACGTACAAGCTGCAGCAAACTCAGGAGTCGAACCGTACTTCGTTAATTTACCGGTAACTTTTACTTTGTCACCTACATTCGGAGCATCAGCAGCAGTAGCACAAGCAGCACGATAAGCCTCAAGGACATTACCGCCATCTTGGGTGTCAGCCATCCAGAAAGAAACGTTGTTGTACTGGCTATTGTAAGCCGTTTGAATAGAAGTAACATAACCGGTTACCTCAATTTCCTCACCGTTGTTGTACTCAACGTTGTTACCGGAAACGGACAGCGCTGCCTCACGAGCCTCTGCGCAAGTCATGGTGGTGGCTGCCATCATGCTTCCTGCAAAAAGCGCAGCTGCCATAAAAGAGAAAAACTTTTTCATGTTATTAAATTTAAAATTGTTAAATAAAAAATTGGTCGTAAATATGTTGTAAAACATCTATATGCTTGAACACCCACATTTGCGTTGCAAAGGTACAACATTTTTTTTACATGAGCAAATAAATTTGCTTTTTTTTATAAATTTCCGCTTTTGCTTGCATATATCAATTATTTTTAGTAATTTTGCACCGCAAAATTGTGTTATATGGCAAAATTATTAATCATAGACGACGAACGCGGTATTCGCAATACCCTTCGGGAAATCCTTGCGGACGAGGGACATGAGGTTGAAGTGGCAGAAAACGGCAAACAAGGTCTGGAAATGGCGCAAGCCAAAGCCTACGACCTCATTTTCTCCGATATCAAAATGCCGGAAATGGATGGCCTGGAACTGCTCAAAGCCTTGAAAGAAGGCGACGAGGCGATTGAAACGCCGATCGTCATGATCTCCGGACATGGAGACGTTGAAACGGCGGTTCAGGCGCTCAAAATGGGTGCGTTTGATTTCCTGCTCAAACCGCTCGACCTCAACCGCATTCTGATCACTACCAAAAATGCGCTGGAGAACAAATCTCTCAAACAGGAAACCAAACAGCTGCGCAAGAAAGTGGCGGCAAAAGGCCTGCAAATGGTCGGAGAAAGTGCAGCTATCACCCGCGTACGCGAAATAATAGATAAGGTAGCGCCGACCGAAGCACGCGTCCTCATTACCGGACCGAACGGAACAGGAAAGGAAGTGGTAGCGCATCTTATTCACGAGAACTCTGCCCGCGCAGCGGGACCGATGGTGGAAGTTAACTGCGCGGCTATACCGTCCGAACTCATTGAATCCGAACTTTTCGGACACATGAAAGGGTCGTTTACGGGAGCGGTCAAGGACAGAGCCGGTAAATTTGAGCAAGCTGACGGAGGTACACTTTTCCTCGATGAAATCGGTGATATGTCGCTCGCCGCGCAAACTAAAGTACTGCGGGCACTCCAGGAAAACGAAATCACTCGCGTCGGCTCCGACAAAGCTATCAAAGTGAATGTGCGCGTACTGGCGGCAACCAACAAAAATCTGGCTGAAGAGATTGCCAAAGGCAATTTCCGCGAAGACCTCTTCCATCGGCTCAACGTCATTCCTATTGCCGTACCTGCGCTCAACGACCGCATCGAAGATATTCCGCTGCTCGTGGACTTTTTCACGGAGCAGATCTGCGGAGAACAAGGTATTGCGCCTAAATCGTTTGAACCCGCGGCTATAAAAACGCTGCAGGGCAAGAACTGGACCGGAAATATCCGCCAACTGCGCAATGTGGTAGAGCGACTTATCATTCTAGCCGGGTCCAAAATAACCAAAGAAGACGTCGAACTTTATGCCTAGGAATACCTAGGACATCCTAGGACTACCTATGATTTTAACTTCATTAAACATACTCAACTATCGCAACATCCGCGAGGCATCGCTTGAGTTTGCACCCAAACTCAACTGCTTTGTGGGGCTCAACGGACAAGGGAAAACCAACGTCTTAGACGCTATTTACCTGCTCTCTTTCGCCAAATCGGCTTTCACTTCTCAAGATAGCCTCAATATCACCCATGGCGAAGAAATGGCGATGGTGCAAGGAACTTATCAAATCACTTGTCTTCCCCCTTTAAGGGGGAATGAGGGGGTCTTTACAATCTCTTGTGGACTCCGAAAAGGCGTTAAAAAGCAGTTCCGGAGGGATAAGAAAGATTATCCGCGGCTCATCGATCATATCGGATTGATCCCCTTAGTCATGATCTCACCGGCGGACCAGCAGTTGATTGACGAAGGCTCGGACGAAAGACGGCGGTTTATGGACGTCGTAATCAGCCAACTCGACCGCAAATACCTCGATTGTCTCACGAAATACAATGCGCTTCTCAAACAGCGCAATGCCCTTTTAAAACAACTTGCAGATAAATATCCCTCCCCTATAGGGGAGTCGGAAGGGTCTTCTTTGCTGGAAGTGCTGGAGTGGCAGATGGTCGAACCGGCGGAGTATATCTTCAAAGCACGCACAGAGTTCTTTGAGGCTTTTGAACCATATTTTGCTCAGACTTATTCAGCCATTAGCGGTTCAGCCGAAACGCCTCAGTTGCGCTATATCAGCCAACTCCAAGATCGCGACTTACGCGAAGCGTACACCAAGACCCGGCAACGCGATCTGATACTTGGCTGGACAAGTCAAGGAGTACATAAAGATGAGCTGGAGATGAAGTTGGGCGAGTGGCCGCTGAAGCAAGTGGGATCCCAAGGCCAGCAACGAACTTTCGTCCTGGCGATGAAATTGGCACAGGCTTTGTACTTGTCTAAAGTAGAAAGTCAAAAATCACATGATCGTTTCGCTCAAAGCAATAAACCTATTCTGTTGCTTGATGATATCTTCGATCGTCTGGATAGCGAGCGGGTGGAACGAATTGTTGAAATGGTGCAAAGCGATGATTTCGGTCAGATTTTTATCACCGACACCGACCGCCAGCACTTGACTGAAATACTCAAACCCAACGAAAACGCCAAAATATTCCACGTAGAGAATGGCCGGATTGCGTAACATATTGGTCTGTACTCTGTATTCAGTACTCTGTATTCTCTCGGCTTCAGCCGAGATCTCCTTTCGTGGTGCATGGATTGCTACGGTCGCTAATATCGATTGGCCTTCTGCCGAAGCGGTAGGGAACACCGAGAAGCAGAAAAACGAGATGATCTTCCTTTTAGACTCCCTAGAAAGTCTAGGATTGAATGCTATCATTCTTCAGGTCCGCCCTACGGCCGATGCACTTTATCTCAGCGAATTGGAACCCGTTTCGCATTGGTTAACCGGTACTCAAGGCAGTTGGAATGAACAGGAACCGTGGGATCCGCTGGCTTGGACCATTACCGAAGCGCACGAACGCAACATGGAAGTGCATGTCTGGCTCAACCCATACCGTGTCAATCTTGCTAAAACAGATACTTCCTCGCTTGCGCCGGATCACATTATGCGGCGTCATCCGGAGTGGTTCTGGTGCTATGCCAAACAATGGTATTTTAACCCCGGTCTGGACGAAACGCGCGAATGGATTTGTACTATAGTACAAGATATTGTTTCCAGATATGATGTTCAGGCCATCCATATGGACGATTATTTTTATCCTTACCCTTCGGGCAAACTGCAACTGCCGGACACGGCTACTTTCCGTCAATACCCGCGGGGATTTGATAATATCCATGATTGGCGGCGCAATAATGTCAACATGGCGATACAGGATATCAGTCGTACTATCCGTGAATGCAAAGACTCTGTTGAATTCGGCATCTCGCCTTTCGGCGTTTGGCGCAATGCGAGCGTGGATTCTACAGGTTCCGCTACGCGGGCAGGAATTACCAATTATGATGATTTATACGCCGACATCCGCCTTTGGATCAAAGAAGGATGGATTGACTACGTGCTGCCGCAGTTATATTGGGAAATCGGCAAGAAAGTGGCGGATTACGAGATTCTTGCTCATTGGTGGGCAAACGAAGTACGAGGAACAAATTGCAAACTCTATATCGGCATGGCGCCGTATCGCCTCGAAAACGCGAGCCCCAAAACGCCTTGGGGACAAGGCAACGAAATCAGCCGGCAGATGCATCTCAACCGCACGATTCCGGAGATTTCCGGCGAGTGTTTCTATTCCACAAAACCCTTGCTCCGAAACCCCCGCCATGTATGCGACAGCATCAAAACCGTTTATGCGGACGACGATGCACAAAAAGAACCGCTTGTTTTACCCTGGGAATGAAAGAACAGAAAGAAATATATCCGCTCTTGACGAACAGGCCTTGGAAAGTTGTAAAAAGTGAAAACATCCTACGTCTCGGACCTTGGCTGTCCGTGCGGCAGGAATGTGTCGAATTGCCTAATGGCAAACAAATCCCTACGTGGTTTGTACTGGAATTTCCGGACTGGATCAACGTCATCGCCATCACCAAAGACGGAAAGATGGTGATGGAGGATCAGTACCGCCATGCACTCGGTGAGACCCACTATGAATTGGTCGCCGGAGTAATCGATCCCGGTGAAACACCACTCGAAGCTGCTAAACGCGAACTGAGTGAAGAGACCGGATACGAAGGCGGCGAATGGCAACTTTTTATGACCCTGTCGCCAAATCCCACAAACCACAACAATCGCTCCTATACTTTTCTCGCCACTGGAGTGGAAAAAGTGCGTGAGCAACACCAGGAACCAACCGAAGACATCCATGTCGATATCATGGAACCGAAACAAGTTTTGGCAATGCTACGAGACGGCGAAATCATTCAGGCGCTACATGCCGCTCCGCTATGGAAATATTTCGCAGAATTTAAGAAAAATGCACTTTGAATTTACATTGTGCATTTTTTTCTTGCGTATTTGCAAAAAATTTTGTACTTTTGCAGCCGCAAAGTCAATCAACGGATTAATTTGCACAAACAAGAGATTCTTACATTGTGGGAGAAAGCCCATGATGGCAAACACATAGAAAGCCGAATATCTCTATGAGATAGGACAATAGAATATTACTTTGCCGCGAAGGTTGATTGCTGCCGTCGCTTGCCGACGCGGCTTAGAGCCGAGCAAGATAGCCATTCGGCATAAAGGACAAGCGCAAGTGTGCGCTACATGATAAAATAAGCGTTTGCTTTATTATAGAATTACCCATGACGAAAAAAATCTATATATTTATCTCTCTGCTTCTTCTCATTGCATGTGGAAATAAACAAATTAGTTATGATGTGCAACTAGACATTGACTCTATATCGGAAAGTCAACAAAAGCAATGGAATGAAGTTGTGAATATTGATTCTCTCACTTATCCACTTTCCAATGCGTTTTTTGCGCATTGGGAACAACTTTCCGACGAATATGCCGCTTCACATCCCTGCCCAAACATCAGTCATGTTTACCGGATTGTTTTTATGCATTTCTGCAATAGTGATAGCAGTTATTCATATTATGTACTTCCACCTTGTGTTCAAGTACGGAAGTACTCATCTGAATTTGACTCAAAATACTATTCCAGTCATCCTTGTTCAAGCGAAGACTACTTTCAAGAAGCTCCAGAATTTGCTTATATTCCACAATTACATACTAATAAACCAGTATTGTATCTTTTTGACAGCGTTGAGAAAGCTTTAGGTGAGTATCTCGGCGGAGTGAAAGATGAATATGGAAAGGATATTAACAAAGAGCATGTAAATGATTTACAGCAACATATAGAAGTGCATTATGGGCACTGGGGAGGATATTGGCATCTAGAAACAATGCCTATTATCTTCCGAATGTACTTTTTTAGTAATGGCGTTTACACCTGTTTGCGTGACTCATGGTGGACAGGGAAAGAGATATTTATGCCTTATCAATCCGACGAGTTTATAGAAATTGGAGGTTGGGTAGAATAAAACGGCACATTAGAAGAGCCTAAAACCGAAGAAACAGCAAGCGGCGGCAGAGATGTCGCTGCTGTTTTTTATGGTTGACAGCCGGGGCGGGATGAAGGGGTGCCCCCTCAATTTCCCCTACTTTACCCCAAAAATGACGCACTTATCTCGCACTTATCACGCACTTATCACGCACTAAATTTTGCACATGAACACGTTGGTATTATATATATAATATATAATACTAGCATGTTGCGTATTTTTGAAAGAAAATGAAAGGAAACACATTATGGGGCCTTCTGTTATTCCTATATGCCCGATGGTATCGGGCGGAATACGAAGAAGCGGCTACGTCCGCATTGAGCACGAAGCGGGCGGGGCGGCGCGTTTGGCTATGTCCGAATACAATTCGGACGCAATAGACAAAGTGACGGACGCGAGGGCGAACATGTCCGCTCGCAGAGAGCGGACGGCGAAGCGGTAATCCGCCTACACCGCGAGTTTACAAAATGGGGAGAAAAAGAAGAAAAATGCACTTTGAATTTACATTGTGCATTTTTTTCTTGCATATATGCAAAAAAAGTTGTAATTTTGCAGCGCAATATATGGGCTACACAAATCACCAACAGTGAGAAAGGATGTTAACCGTTTTAATCATACTTATGGCATTACTTGTTTCTTCTCCGGTTACTGGCGCGTCGAAGGATGCAGTTTCGGAAGCCGCTCCGAAAGTAGTCATACTGAGTTATCATA
>JAGCFX010000009.1 GCA_017649925.1 Paludibacteraceae bacterium
CCCTTCAGCACCCACTCGTAGTTCGGGGCACAAGGCGCACTGTCAAAACTCGAAATAAAAATAGCGCGTGGTTGCTTGTTCGGCATCGCGATGCAATCGTACGGACGTTGCTTCATCAATGCCCAGAGGCCGCTCTTCAGCAGCAGCTCCTTCACGTCACCTGCGGTGTCAAATTTCTCGTACGCGATCACGGGGTCAGCCGCGATGTCGATGGAGAGGATCTTACGACGGTCTCCACGTACGATCTCTTTGACTTCGCCGCTCACCGGCGAGGTAAAGAACAAGCTCTCAAACGCCTTGTCGTGAAACAGCGGGCTACCCGCTTTCACGCGATCGCCGACTTTGACATCCAGCTTGGGTGTGATGCCGGCGAACTGGTCGGGCACTACATGAAAGACCTCCGGCCTCCGTACGCTACCCAGCGTCTCAGCCGCCTGCCCCTCAAACGGAATGTCCAATCCACGTTTCAGTTTGATTGTTTGCATAAGTTAATAATTATTGATTGATTTATGATATGCTCACAAAAAGCGGGTGCAAAATTACAAAAAAAAAATGACATACACAAGAGTGTATGCCACTTTTTTCTATTTTTTTAGTTTCTGAACTTGAGTTCGCCGTCCCTCAATTCTACTATCACCGGTTTCTTTTGGTCCACCTTGCCGGCGATGATGGACTTACTCAATTCATTGAGTACCAGCCGTTGCAGCGCTCGTTTCACAGGCCGTGCGCCGAACTGCGGATCATAGCCTTCTTTGGCGATGTAATCGATGGCATCGTCCGTCACGCGCAGGTCGATTCCCTGACCTTCGAGCATCTTATGAATGCGGCTCACTTGGAGTCCTACAACGGCTTTGATATCCGCCTCGCTCAGTTCGCTGAAATGGATGATCTCATCGATACGGTTGATGAACTCAGGTCGAACGGACGCTCGTAGTTGCTCTTCCGTCAGGTTGGAGGTCATGATGATAAGCGTATTCTTGAAGTTCACCACCCGTCCTTTGTTATCCGTCAGACGACCGTCATCCAGCACTTGCAGTAGCACATTAAAGACATCCGGATGGGCTTTTTCGATTTCATCGAATAGCACTACCGAATAGGGTTTTCTGCGGATCGCTTCGGTCAACTGACCGCCTTCGTCATATCCCACGTATCCCGGAGGTGCACCAATAAGTCGCGTGGCTGAAAACTTCTCCTGATACTCACTCATATCGATACGCGTGATCATGTTCTCGTCGTCGAAGAGATAGTCCGCCAGCGCTTTTGCCAACTCCGTCTTTCCGACACCGGTAGTACCGAGGAAGATGAATGAACCGATAGGACGTTTGGGGTCTTGCAAGCCCGCGCGGCTACGACGGATAGCATCGCTCACGGCCTCGATAGCCTGGTCTTGACCGATGATACGCTTATGCAGTTCCTCCTCGAGATGCAGCAGTTTGTCGCGCTCTGATTGCATCATCTTCGCCACGGGAATACCCGTCCAGCGCGCAACAACCTCTGCGATATCGTCTTCGTCCACTTCCTCTTTGATGAGGGCTTGGTCACTGATGGCGTGGAGCGACTCTTGCGCCGATTTGATGTTCGCCTCGGCAGCAGGAATCTGGCTATAGCGAATCTCAGCCACCTTACCATAGTCGCCTTCGCGTTCAGCTACTTCAGCTTGGTGTTTCAGCGTCTCGATACGCGCTTTCTCGTTCTGGATAGTCGCTACATAGCCTTTCTCTTTGTTCCAACGGGCATTCAGTTCGTCCGATTGCTTTTTGAGATCGGCAAGTTGCGCCTCAATGGTTTTCAGTTTGGCCTCGTCCTTATCGCGTTTGATGGCTTCGCGCTCTATCTCCAATTGCTTGATTTGACGGTCGAGCGTATCAATCTCCTCCGGCTTGGAGTCCACTTCCAAACGAAGTTTGGCAGCCGCCTCGTCGATGAGGTCAATCGCCTTATCCGGCAGATACCGATCGGTGATATACCGCGCGGAGAGCGTGACGGCAGAGATGATAGCATCGTCTTTGATACGCACTTTGTGGTGCGTCTCGTACCGCTCTTTCAGACCACGCAGAATCGATATCGTTGCCGCCTCGTCGGGTTCGTCAACCATTACCTTTTGGAATCGTCTCTCCAGCGCCTTATCGGTCTCGAAATACTTCTGATATTCATCCAATGTGGTGGCACCTATCGCCCGCAAATCACCTCGCGCCAGCGCAGGTTTCAATATGTTCGCTGCATCCATGGCGCCACTCGATTTGCCGGCACCTACCAACGTGTGAATCTCATCGATAAAGAGGATGATCTCACCTGCTGCAGCAACCACCTCATTGACAACGCCTTTGAGTCGTTCCTCGAACTCACCCTGATACTTCGCACCCGCAATAAGCGCACCCATATCGAGGGAGTAGATCTGTTTCTTTTTCAAGTTCTCCGGCACGTCTCCACGCACGATACGATGGGCCAATCCTTCCGCAATGGCGGTCTTTCCCACACCCGGTTCGCCTATCAAAATAGGGTTATTCTTCGTACGCCGCGAGAGAATCTGCAGCACACGTCTGATCTCGTCATCTCTACCGATAACGGGGTCCAGTTTACCTTCGCGAGCCCGCTCACACAAGTTGATAGCGAACTTCTTGAGGTTTTCGTTCTGATTGTTTTGATTGTTAGCATTCATAGTTATTGTAGTATTTAGTTAATTTTCTCACTAACTAACCTACAAACTATGCGCCAAGACGCGAAATACTGACAAAATGGCAGAAGTATGTCAGAGAGCCTGACCCGTAACGGTGTACAGTCGGCCGTTTCTGAGAATCAGGAGTTGACCGTTCTGCAGGATTTTCTGTCCTTTGGATGTCTGTTCCTCGACATCGTTGAATCCCCATGTGACGGGTTTGATACCTTCGCCCCATTGACTATAGAGCCATTGAATACGCCAGTCGTAGCGCCAAAGAAAATCATTCAGTTTGCCGGACATGTTGCTGTTGTCGCAATAGCCCTGCGTGTTGCGCCAAACGGCGGCATCGTTCTGCGCAGCCACGGATATCTGTCCTGCGAGCGTCTCTATCTTCGACCGCACGGAGTCTTTCTGCGTGTGATAATAGATCCACCATTGTTCCTTAACCGCTTTTTGGAACTCAGGCCATGTAGCGAGTTGTCCTATCCAATATTGCGGCCAGGTAGGTCCGTCGTATATCCATCGCTCTTCATGACGATCATAAGCATTGCCAAAATCCCATACCGGTCCGAACTTCCATTTGTCCGCAACACCCAGACTGTCGCGGTCTTTGTAGAGGAAACAGCTGCCGTGATAACTCTCGCAATCCTCCATAATTTCCTGCACCAGATAATACTTCGCCGCCTCTTCCAAATCCAGCATCTGCTTCAGTTTCGTGGGCGAGGATGCATAGAGCGCATCGTTGAGACCGTATATCTGATTTTCCAGATATTGGCGTTGCCGCGAAGACAGTTTCTCGGGTTCGCGCAAGGAGATCATGACGTGTTGTCCGTTGCCTTCGTCAAACTCGATGTTGTTCTCCGAATGATAGTTATCGATCTCGACGAGCCAGCCGCCCGTGATAGAATCGCTGTGCGTCTCGTTATCCGCCTGCTCATGAATATGCACGCGGTTGGAAGCAATGCGCACGTGCTCCGTAAGGAAATACAAGCCCATGTACTTGCCATTCAGTACCAGTTCCACAGCTCGCATGCGTGGTGTCCAACGCAGCTGAAGCGCTTTGCTGATATAGAGCCCTGCCGGCATCTTGAGAAATCCCAAATAGTCGTCGGCGCTGGCTTGAAGGCACCAATGACGATTGTTGGGCATGCCAAGCACTTTCTGCTTGACGTCGAATTTTATCTTGTAGGGTTTCTTGTCAAAGCCGCTCCACGTCCAGTTCCCCCGTCCTTTGATAGTACCGGCTATAGGTTGTTTGGCGCTACCCAACGAATGGTACTTCGTATTCATGGAGTCAATGTAGAGGGTCATCGGCACTAGCGTCTCAGTATCATAAATAGGCGTGCCGTTCGTATTGACATACACGACAGGCAACGTACCGCTTATCCATGCTTTGCCGCCGTTCGTCACGGCCAAAGAGAAGGCGGAAAAAAGAATACATACTATCAACGCAATCCGTCTCATAACTTACATGTTGGCGTTATAATACTCCGGCTGACCGGTCACTTCCTCGCCCAGCCATTCAGGTTTTTCGAATGGTTCGTTTTCGTCACCTAACTCTATCTCTGCCAGCACTTCTCCTTTCTTCTTACCGCTATGAAATACATCCACTTCCCATTTGCGCGTTTCGCCTTTATAGGACGGCGCGGGGATGATATAACGCGTTTTGGAGATAATACCCGGCAGACAAATCTTGAGCAGTTCGCGGGCATCATCGATATCTATCTCGCGCTCCCACTCGAACTTGGCAATCCCTTCGCGCAACGTGCTCGACTTAATAGTAAGGAAGGCGCGCGCATCGCGTATACGTACACGAATGGTACGCTTTGCATATTTGCTAAGGTAGCCCTGCTCAATGGCGTAAGATTGAACGGCCTGCGTCTTAAAAGCATCCGAAGTAACCAAAAACTTACGTTCCGTTTCCGTATTTTTTGCCATACATCATTGAATTTGCGCACAAAATTACAACTTTTTTGCGATATATACAAAAAAAATGCAGAAAAATTTGCACATGTCAAAAAAAAGCAGTACTTTTGCACCCGCTTTTGGCAAATGGCCCATTTAGCTACGGAGAGGTGGGTGAGTGGCTTAAACCAACAGTTTGCTAAACTGTCGTACGGGTAACTGTACCGGGGGTTCGAATCCCCCCTTCTCCGCTAAGAAAAGCGATTTGCAGTCGAGGAAACTTGAACGAGCAAATCGCTTTTTCGTTTTATAAGGATTCGTTATTATGAAAAAGACCTTTCTACTTCTGCTCATTGCTTGTAGTTTACCCGTGTTTGCCGTCAATCATGTGACCTATCAGGCAGATGCCGTGTCTATCTTTCCGAACCCCGAACGCGGTTTTACCGACCAGTTGGGTGGCGAAGTTGCTCTATCTGACTCTAAGAACCATGTTGTTAAACCCGAAGAAGAGTGGTATTGGGACGTAGAGGATGAGAACTACAAAGACCGCAAAAGCCAGTCTTTGGTCATGCTTATGTATTATCTTAAGAACTACAAAACCAAAGAACTGTCGAGCAAAATCCTGCAGGGTTTTGATGAAGACATGCAAATCTTGCGTGACCATGGTTTCAAATGTGTGTTACGTTTTGCGTATGATTGGAGCAGCAAAAACGATGCGTCCTTGGAATGGGTTCAAAAACATGCAGCACAGTTGAAACCATATCTGGCAAAGAACGCCGATGTTATCTATGTGCTAGAGGCAGGATTCGTGGGGCAATGGGGAGAGTGGTATTATAGTTCCAATTTCGGCAATGAAACCCAACAACTGAATGCTAACCGCCGTGCGGTCATTGATGCACTCTTGGATGTTTGTCCGCCGGACCGTTTTCTCTTGGTGCGCTATCCGCTTATCAAAACCCAGTATTTGGGCACGGAGCAAGCAATCACTACTGCAGAGGCTTTTAGCGGGGCTGTCAATGCGCGTATTGGACACCATAACGATGCCTTCCTTGCCGACTGGGGTAATGACGGCACATACGGAAGAGACGGAGACGGACCGGATGATGACCCTGTACTGCGTCAATACATAGCTTCCGAGACGCTCTTTGTGCCTAATGGAGGTGAGACGAATGTGGAGAATTCCACATTGGCCAACAAGGTATCTAAAATGGACACTACTATTGCTGAGCTGAGCCGTTTTCACTGGACTTTCTGCGGGTCAATGTATTCGGAGAAAGTGACGGATAAGTGGCGCGCCAACGGTACTTTTGCTGAGATGGACAGACGATTGGGATACCGCTTCGAGTTGGTTAGTGCTGAACTCCCCGCCTCTGCCAAAACGGGAATGACCGCTGCCTTCGAAATCAAAATTAAGAATGTCGGTTTTGCTCCTCTTTACAACGAACGCCCGGCTTATATTGTTCTCCGTAATGGAAATCAATCTTACCCCCTTCGCCTTGCATCTGACCCGCGTAGATGGCTGCCGAATGGCGAGATTACTACAGTCTCGGAGAATGTCATGATTCCAATGGAGGTACCTGAAGGGACCTATGAACTCTATCTCCATCTGCCCGATGCATATGCTTCCTTGGCTTCCGATCCAAGGTATGCCGTACGCTTTGCAAACGAAGGGACTTGGGATGCCGCTACAGGTATGAATAAACTGAACGCCCAGGTAACTGTATCAAAAGGCGAACAAGGATTAGATCAAGTCTCCAATAACCCATTACCCAACACCAATAAGATTATCAAAGATAATCATATCTTCATCCTTCGTGGAGACAACGTCTATACCGTACAGGGTCAAAAAGTGCAATAATGACTGTTCAGCAATACATTGCCGCCCATCGAGAGCGGTTTATGAACGAATGGGCGAGCCTCATTCGGATACCGAGTGTGAGCTGTCAGGAAGAGCACAAAGCGGACATGACGCGTTGTGCGGAACGATGGCGGGAGTTGTTGTTCGAAGCGGGCTGTCAAAAGGCGGAAGTGCTTCCTTCAAGCGGCAATCCGTTCGTGTTTGGAGAGTATAAATCACCCATCACCAATCATCAATCACACATACCTACGGTGCTGGTCTATGCGCACTATGACGTCATGCCCGTGGAGCCGTTGGATCTATGGAAGTCCGATCCATGGGAACCGGAGATTCGCGATGGGCGTTTGTATGCGCGCGGAGCGGATGACGACAAAGGGCAGGCGATGATTCAAGCCAAGGCCTTTGAATACATGGTGCGTGAGGGCTTGATGCACTGCAACGTGAAGTTTATTTTTGAAGGAGAAGAAGAGATTGGTTCGCCTTCACTCGAGGCGTTTCTGGAAGACCATATAGAAATGCTCAAAGCGGATATCATCTTGGTGTCGGACACCTCGATGATTGGCAAAGAGACTCCTTCGCTGACGACCGGTTTGAGAGGTCTGGCGTATTGGCAGATAGAGGTAGACGGTCCGAATAGAGATCTGCACTCCGGACATTTCGGAGGAGCGGTAAAAAATCCAATCAATGCACTTTGTGAGATGCTGGCAAAAGTCGTGGATCAAGACGGACGAATTACCATCCCGCATTTCTATGACGATGTATTGCCTATCCCTCAGGCAGAACGCGAGATGATAACGCAGATTCCGTTTAGTCAGGCTGCTTACAACAAGGCTATCGATGTGGACGATGTGTTCGGAGAAACGGGTTATAGCACGCTGGAGCGTAACTCTTGCCGACCATCGTTTGACGTTTGCGGTATTTGGGGTGGATATACCGGCGAAGGAAGTAAGACGGTGCTGCCGAGCAAAGCCTTCGCAAAAGTGAGTTGCCGCTTGGTGGCTAATCAGGACCACGAGAAGATATCCAAGGCTTTCGTTGAATACATACAGGCTCTCGCGCCAAGAGGTGTGCGCGTGAAAGTGACACCGATGCACGGCGGACAAGGCTATGTCTGCCCGATCGATATCCCTGCCTACAAGGCTGCAGAGAAGGGTTTTGAAGTGGCTTTCGGCAAACGTCCGTTAGCTGCGCGACGCGGAGGAAGTATTCCTATTATTGCCGCATTTGAGCAGATCTTGGGATGCAAAACGATACTGATGGGCTTTGGCCTCGAGCAAAACGCCATTCACTCGCCGAACGAGAGTATGGACCTCGAAGTATGGGAAAAAGGAATCATTGCCGTTACCGAGTTCTACAAAGCCTACGCCGGCTAAATGATTCCCACCATCGATTACATACAGGCGCACTTTGACGCTTATAACAGCCGTTTCTGGGGAGGATCGCTTCCTCCTGTTCCTGTCAAACTGTCGCATGCTAAAGGCTTCCTCGGAAAGGTCACTTTCACCCGTCGCAGACAGGGTTTGTTCGGCGGCTACCGCAACGAAAATTTCGTGCTGCGCATCAATGCTCGGATAGACCTGCCGGAAGAACTGGTACAGGACACTATCCTCCATGAAATGATTCATTACTATATTGCTGTCAATCAATGGCGTGACAATTCCTCCCACGGAGAACTCTTTCGCCGCGAAATGAAGCGGATCAACGCCGAGGGAAACCGCCATATTACTATCTCTCACCGCCTTACGGAATCGCAACGCACACAAGCCGTACGACATAAGACTCGTGCGGTGGCTATTGTCCACTTTGAGGACGGAAAAACGGGTATCAAAGTGGTGCCAAACAAGCCTCAACACATTCAATACTGGCATCGCGCTGTGATGAGGACATTCAACCGTCCTTTCTCTCGCCTCACCCAGATTTCACGCATTGAATGGCTCCTCTCCGACAACGATTATTTCGCTCGTTTTCCTTCTTCTGTGGCCATGAGAGTGTACCTCATCGATAACCCGTCCGAGTTACCGCTCACGAAGACAAAAAACGAAAAAAATAACTAAAAATTTGCACATATCAAAAAAAAGTAGTAATTTTGCACGCTTTTTTGTTGAACGGGTAGTAGTTCAGCCCGGTTAGAATGCCTGCTTTGGGAGCAGGAGGTCGTGAGTTCGAATCTCGCCTACCCGACGAATCAAGAGCGGTATAGCTCGAGAATCTGGTGTAAAACCCGACATGGCAAGGAGCCGGAATGGCTCCTTGTTTGGTTAAAGAGATGTATAAGGCTATCTTTGTGGATATTGACGACACGCTCCTCGACTACATTCCCTGTTGCAGGGAAGCGTTTGAAGCGGCCTTGCCCGAACATCCGGAGTACTTCGATATCTTCTTTAAGATTTCCGGAAGGCTCTTCTCGGAGGCCAAACATGGTCAGCACACGGTAGCTGAAGTGATGGAGTTGTACCCCAAAGAGTTCATTGCTACCATCGGCTATCCGGTCGAAAAAGTCGATCCTTTCAAACATGCTTTTCGTGCGGCGTGGGGCACCACGCACACCCTCGTGCCGGGGGCTAAAGAGATGTTGGAAACGCTGAAAGCCAAGGGATATCGTCTCTTTGCGGCGAGCAACAGTTTCGGTCATCTGCAGCGCAGTCGACTTGAACACGCAGGTATTTTACCGTACTTCGAGGACACGTTTATATCCATGGATATTGGCTACGACAAACCCGATATACGTTTCTATCAAGAGGCGCTGCGCCGTGCTCATTTGCAGCCCCACGAAGTACTGATGATCGGCGATAGCATGACTACGGACGTCCTCGGCGCGCAGGCAGCAGGCATCGACGCGCTCTTTTTTGACCGACAGAAAGACTCGTTATTGGAACTCACGAAAGACTTATGAACCGCTATACGATAGGCAAAATAGTCAAATTCTTCTTCCACTGGCACTATGATATCCGAGTGAGCGGGGAAGAACTGCTGAGGGACGATAGTACGCATCTTGTGCTACCGAACCACACCGCCTATGTGGACCCGTTGTTGCTTTTCAGCGAGGAATGGTGGCTGCCTATCTGTCCGTTGGTGGACGAACTATTCATGCGCCATCCTTTCTACGGCTATATCCTCCGCAAGGCAGATGCCATCGAGGTCCCTGATTTGAACAAGAGTGCCATGAGTCGGGAAGAAGGGGCGAATGTGGCGGGGCAACTTAGCCGAATTGTTATTGACAGCCTTGCTGCCGGCAAGCAGATCTGTTTCTATCCTTCCGGTCATATCAAACTCGTTGATAAGGAGTACATCGGCAACCGTCGTTTGGCATATGAAGTGTGCCGGGAACTGCCTGACAACGTGCGGGTTATCTTATGCCGCATGCGCGGGCTGGAATCCAGCAAATGGTCCAAACTCAAACCCAAACAACGGAAATGGCGCCGCACGGTAACGCTGCATTTTGAAGACCATACGGATGATGTGCGCCGTTGGGCACAGACCCTTGACCGCAGAGCGTTTAACGAACAATTGGAGAACTGGTACAATGCGCATTAAGTCCTACATATTCATCCTTGTCCTTTGTTCTTTGCTCTTTGCTCCAAAGACATACGCCGGCGACACGGTGCACTACACCTTGCAGGCATGTCGTGACATTGCGCTGACGGCAGGCACTTCGGCTAAATCGCAGGAAGAGTTGCAACTGGCGGCAAAATACAACCGTCAGGCAGCCCTTGCGGCGATGTTCCCGCGTATTACGGCGAACGGCGGATATATGTGGAACTCGAAAAAAGCGCACCTCATTGCCGACAATGCCACCTTGCCTTTCGGTACAACTACTGTAGGTGCAGATGGAACGGCATCCTTTGCTTGGAATCCCGAGAGCAACCTCAGCCAACTCATCACGGATGTCGAAGGAACAGCCCTCGAGCAGCCACTACGCGATTTCCAAACCAGTGCCGGACAGTCCATTGCCGATGCTTATAAGATCGTTTACGACAAACTGACCTTGGACCTCACGCACATCGTCGTAGCGCAGGTTGGCATCACCCAGCCCATCTATACCGGCGGACGACTCTCGCAACTCTATAAGATTGCCAAGGCCTCGGAGAATATAGCGAATATCGAGTCCGATGCCAAGCGTGACGAGATCATCTACGCGGTAGATGAAGCCTACTGGCGTATAGTGTCCGTGCGGCGCAAGAAAGAACTGACCGAGCAGTATCATCGTCTGTTGTGCCAGTTGGAATCGGATGTCAAAGAGGCAGTCGCGCAAGGTCTTGCTACCCAGTCCGACGTGCTGCAAGTGATGACCAAGCGCGGAGATGCGGAGGTCAAATGTCTGCAGGCGGAGAACGGTCTCACGCTATCTAACATGGCGCTCGCGCAACTATGCGGACTGCCGCTGTCCACCGTCTTTGTGCTCGATGAATCGGAACTGAACAACACTTCGTTGCCTGTGGACGCAGGCGATGCGGAAACGGCTGTTGCCAACCGCTCGGAGATACAATTGTTGGAGCAGGCGCAGAAGATAGCTAAGTCCAATGCCATGCTCGCCGCTGCCGGTCTGCAACCGAATATCGTGGCCTCCGCCAGTTATATCTACACCAACCCGAATGCCGAAAACGGCGTCAGCAACAACTGGGACGGCAAGGGCTATTTCTCTGCCGGCGTAGTGGTCAATGTGCCTATCGTACACGCCGACGACATCCTGCGTTACAAAGCAGCCAAACATGCGGCTAATGCCGTGGCGCTCAAGACCGAAGAGACCCGCGAACTGCTTACGCTGCAGATCACGCAAGCCAACCAACGGCTAATGGAAGCGCAACAGAAAATCACGCTGGCCCGCCTCACGCAGGATAATGCCGCAGAGGTAATGCGTATGGCGGAAGAGTCGTTTGGCGCGGGACTGATCACAGCCTCCGAACTGATGCAAGCGCAGACGGCATGGCTCGCAGCTTCCACCGATGTCATCGACGCCGAGATAGAGGCTAAAACGACCGAGACTCAACTCCGCAAGTACACAGGCAAACTTCGCTGATCGGCAAAAATTTGCAAATAAATTTGCACATGTCATTTTTTTGTAGTATATTTGCAGCCGATTTACATTTAATAGCATGAAAAGATCCCTCGCCATAATCTCCGTTTTGTTTGGGGCGCTATCTTTGTTGGCGCAAGTACATATTCCTGCCGGCGACCCGCAGACATGGTCCGCACAGCAGGCTTTATCGCCATACGTTGGGCAAACCGTTATCTTCGATATGCCTATCGTAGTGTGCTCCAATGCAAAGAGTGACCTTGTGGTATCGCCATGGCGTATGTTCGACCCTGACAATCAGGGCGTGGGTGGCAGCAAGGATTATGTTACCGCCATGCATATCAACGGCAGTTGCGGTTTTACGCTGACGGGCGTAAGCGGCTATCATCGTTGCGGCGAGAAGATATATAATCTGCGGGCAAAGGTCAACTCCACATCACGCCTGACTTTCGAGAGCGGCGATTGGCGCGGGAACACGCGCGCGGACATGGAAGCGGGACTGCCCGATGTGGGAGAATACCGCTTGCTCATCTGCGGTTTTAACCTCGAGAACTACTTCGTGGAGCACCTCGGCAGCGATTATTTGGGCGCTAACTCACAAGCGGCTCATGACAAACAGCGGGAGAAGATTAGCAAAGCCCTCAAGCAGATCAATGCGGATATCTTCGGCTTGGTAGAGTTGGAGCAAGGAGACGCCGCTATTCAGGAGATTGTCAACGACTTGAATGCTAATATACCGGGACGTAACTACCAGTTCTTCCATGACTCTTATTCGGGCTCTAACCAAAAGTCCGATATCGTGTACGATGCCAACAAAGTGGAGCCTATCGGCACGCCCGCTCATATAGATACCGAGGTTTCTGACCGAAAGAAGATGGTCGGCTTCCGGGAGAAAGCAACGGGCGAACGGTTCATCTATTCCATCAACCATTTCAAGGCCATGACGGGCGGCGGAGATACGGAAAGCCGGCGTCTCAACGAAGCGCGCGCAGTGGTCAATTATTACAACTCTTATCGGGCGAACGGCAACATCCGCGACAACGATATCTTGATCATGGGAGACCTCAACGCGCACGCCAAGACCGCGCCTGTCCTGTTCTTTACGGACAACGGACTCATCGACTTGCATCGCGCCTTCCACGCCGATAGCAGTTATAGTTATATGTACAGCGGCAAGGCCAGTTATATCGACCATGCGTTGTGCAGCAGTTCGCTTTACAGCCAGATTACCGGCATGGCAGGCTATCACATCAACTCCGATGAGAACGATGCCTACACCTACGATAAGTCCAGCGATAAGACCATGTTCCGCAGTTCCGACCATGACCCTGTTTTGGTGGGACTCAAACTGGATAGCACACTGATGTACGACCCGACGCCGCAACTCAACTCCGCAGAGATACTTAGCGGTGAGGCGGAGGAACTGATCATCCTGAATGCGCACTCCGATGAGAGTAAGAGTTATTATGCCATCTATTCGGTAAACGGTGTATTGCTCGAGCGCAAAGAGATCACGTCCGTCTATTATGAAGTCCAACTGCCCGCCGACCCGGGAGTGTATGTCGTCTATATCTACTCGGATGGACAGACTTTCCAAAGGAAGATGATTGTCAGGTGATGTTCGATTTGTTTTCAGAAATAGAAGAACCGGAACGCAAGGAGTTACAGGCCTTGCGCAAAGAACTGGAGGAGCAGAACTATAAGTACTATGTACTTAATGCGCCTACAATGTCGGACCAAGAGTTCGACCTTAAAATGCACCGCCTGCAGGATCTGGAGAAGCAGTTCCCTGATATGTTTGACCCCAAGTCCCCTACCCAACACGTCGGGTCTGACTTAGGCAAAAAGGGCTTTGAGCAGGTCAAACACCGCTACCCGATGCTCTCGCTCGCCAACTCGTATTCGCGCGAAGAGATCGAAGACTGGGTGCGCAAACTGCCGGCGGGTGTAGAGATCGTCTGCGAACTCAAATATGACGGACTTTCCATCTCCCTTTGGTATGAGCACGGCGTGCTCGTCAAAGCACTCACGCGAGGTGACGGACAGCAGGGGGATAACGTCATCGAGAATATCAAAACCATTCCTTCCATCCCTTGGCGCATTGAGCGCGACGATATACCCGAGTTCTTTGAACTCCGCGGAGAAGTGCTGCTGCCGTGGGAACGGTTTGAGGCGCTTAATAAAGAGCGGGAAGAACAGGAAGAACCGCTGTTTGCCAATCCGCGTAACGCGGCTTCCGGAACACTCAAACTGCAAGACCCGCGAGAAGTGGCAAGGCGTGGCTTGGAAGCCTACCTCTATTACATGTTGGGCGAGAACCTGCCCGGCAAGACGCATTTCGAACGACTGGACACCGCCAAACAATGGGGCTTCCATATCAGCGAAGCCATCAAGGTTTGCCATTCCGTGGACGAAGTGATGGCGTATATCGCTTATTGGGATACGGAACGCAAGAACCTGCCGGTTGCCACAGACGGTATCGTGCTGAAAGTGAACAACTTGGCGCAGCAGGATGAATTGGGCTATACCGCCAAGACACCCCGTTGGGCAATCGCCTATAAGTTCCCTGCAGAGAAACAACTGACCTTACTCAAAGAGATCACGTATCAGGTCGGCCGCACAGGCGTAGTAACGCCGGTCGCTAACCTCGAACCTGTTCAACTCTCCGGCACTATTGTGCAACGCGCCACGCTGCATAACGAGGACTTTATCAAGCAACTCGACATCCGTCCCGGTGACCGCGTATGGGTGGAGAAAGGAGGCGAGATCATACCGAAAATTACAGGAAAAGAAAATAGGCCTACCCCTAACAATGTTCTACGGACGGCCACTGGCAGTCCGATCGGGCAAAGCCCTTCACCCGTAAAAGGAGGGGAGTTGGATTCGGCGACGGACACCCTTCCCTTTAGGGAGGGGCTTGGGGTAGGCTTCCCCACTCATTGTCCGGAATGCGGCACAGAGTTGGTAAGAATACCCGGCGAAGCCGCTTGGCGATGTCCCAATGAGAACGGATGCCCGCCGCAGATAAAAGGTAAGATAGAGCATTTCGTTTCCCGCAAAGCCATGAATATCGACGGACTGGGAGAAGAGACCATTGACCTGTTCTATCGGAAAGGCCTGCTGCATAATATCGCGGATATTTATGATCTGAAATTGGAAGATATCGCGGTGCAGGAACGGCTCGGAGAGAAGTCCGCGCAGAATATCTTGGACGGCATTGAGGCTTCCAAACAAGTGCCGTGGGCACGAGTGCTCTTTGCCCTCGGAATACGAATGGTGGGCGAAACTACCGCCAAGAAGATTGCCCGCAAATACAATACCATTGATGCCCTCCAATGGGCTACGGCGGAGCAACTATGCGCCATTGAAGACGTAGGACCGCAGATAGCGGAGAACATAGTCAAGTTCTTTGAAGACATCCGCAATCTCGAGATCCTCTCCCGTCTCCGTGACGCCGGACTGCAGTTTGAGTCAATAACCGATGAGCAATTACCAATAAGCAATGTCCTGGAGGGACAATCCATCGTCATCTCCGGCACGTTCGCCCAACATAGCCGCGATGAATACAAAGCGCTCATCGAATCCCACGGAGGAAAGAATGTCGGCTCCGTCAGCAAGAAGACTTCCTTCATCCTCGCCGGCGAGAACATGGGGCCTGAGAAACGAAAGAAAGCCGAAGAACTCGGCGTTAAAATGATTACAGAAGAAGAATTTCTTGAAATGATAAAATAAGAAAATGAGTAAACTGAAAGAACGTATATTCAATCGCATGATGCGCAAACTGGGTGAGCGCAAAGTGTTGTTCCCGCACCTCGATAAACCGCTCAAAGTGCTGCTTATCTACGAGAGTGATCTGCTCGAGCGCAACGATGCTATCAAAACAATCCGTCAAGACCTGTTACGCCGGCAGATGGACGTCACGATGTGGGGCTATGCGCCCAAGAAAGAAGTGACTACGATGATCCTGCCGCAGAGCCGTATTTTAGGCATGGCGGACTATACTTTCTTCGGCAAACTGCGCGAAGACATCGTCGGCGATTTGCGGGCGGAGCACTATGACCTGCTCATCGATTTGACCACGCGCCCTATCCTATCCTTACGCTATATAGCAGGCTTGGCGAACGCGGATTTCAAAGTGGGACTGAACCTCGGAGAAGGGGTGCATGATATGTTGCTCTCTCCGCCCGATTTCTCACCCGAGCAGGGCGACGCCGCAGCCATTGAGACAACCTGGCTTTACGACCAGATAATGCGTTACATCACAACCATCAAATCCAATGATTAAAGGTCTTGGCACAGCACTCATCACGCCGTTTGATGCGAACGGAAGCGTGGACTACAAAGCCCTCGCGCGTTTGTTGGACACTCAACTCACAGGGTTCGTCGATTATATCGTCGTTCTCGGCACTACCGGCGAAGCCGCTACGCTTTCTGCCGACGAGAAACGTGAAGTGAGACAGTTCATCGTCAAGTATGTCAACGGACGTTTGCCCTTAGTCTTGGGCGTCGGGGGGAATTGTACGGCAGTAGTGTGTGAGACTTTGCGCACGATTGACCTCAGCGGCTACGCGGCCATACTCTCCGTCTGCCCGTATTACAACAAGCCGAATCAGGAAGGACTCTTCCGGCATTTCTGTGCCGTAGCAGAGGCAAGTCCCATTCCCGTGATTCTATATAATGTCCCGGGCAGAACGGGCGTGAACCTGCTCCCGGAAACCGTTATGCGCATCTATAATGCCCACCCCGATAAGATTATCGGCATCAAAGAAGCCTCCGGTAACCTCGAACAAATCAAACATCTCATAAGTCTTACAGGCGAAGCCGGTCTCTTAGTCATTTCCGGCGACGACGCCCTTGCCTGCGAGGTAATGCAAGCCGGCGGAGCGGGACTTATCTCCGTGGCAAGTAACGCCTTCCCCGAAGACTTCTATGATATCGTCCATAAAAAGGACCAAGTCAAACAGGCGCAGTATGCAGAGATGATCCGTCTCCTCTTTGCCGAAGGCAACCCCGTCGGCATCAAGGCTGTGCTCGCGCAGAAAGGCCTCATCTCCAACCATCTCCGCCTGCCTCTTGTCCCCGCCAGCAAAGAACTGCAAGACAAGATTGCTGCTACCCTTTAAGCCCAAATAAACATGGATTTTCAAGCCCTCAAGCGACGTCTGTCGCTGCAAAACATCTATCAGTCCGTCCAGCGTGTACTGATGCGTTTTCCTGTTGCAAGCGGTTTTCTGCTCTGCCTGACCGCAATTCTCTCTTTTATCGTTGTCACCAAAACTGAACCTGACCTTTACCTGATATGCCTGATTTCTTTCCTCTCCGGCGGCACACTCATCAGTCTGACTGCTTCGCTTTGGGGCGAGGAGCAAACGGACAAACGCAAACGGTGGATAACCGAAACGGTAGGTTTGGCGCTGTTTGCCGTCTATTGTGTCCTGTTGTTTCTGACGGATGTCTTCCCTCATCGCGGCCTGCCGGCTTTCTGGCTCGGGAATGCAGCGTGGTGCTCAGCGGTAATCATAATGATTCCATTCGGGGCTTTCTTGCGCGAAAAAGACGACCTCAAAGCATGGCATTTCATCCTGTCGCTCTGCGGCGCGTTTATCATCAGCGCAATAGTCAGTTGGGTGATGACCGGAGGATTAGAAGGGCTTGTGTTCGGCACAGCGGCGCTCTTTGATTTCGAGCCGAGTAAGAAGCTATGTGCCGTTATCATGATCGTTTGCACGGTGCTGTTATGGGGAATGCTCTTCTTGGCGTTAGTTCCTGCCGGCGAACGCAAACATAATAACGCGGCCGAGATGCCCTCTTTCCTGACCAAAGTCGTCTCGTGGCTGCTGATACCGATGTTGGCTTGCTATATCGTGGTGCTCTATGCATATGGCATCACTATTCTGGTGCATTGGGAGTTGCCCAAAGGCATGATCTCATGGCTTGTCTCGGCGGTGATGGCCGGATATATACTCTGCTATCTGTTGCTTTATCCGCAGGTACTGAACAAGTCCTCCTGGCAGAGCAAAGCCTTGACGCGCTGGCTGCCGATAGCTATTCTGCCGCTGCTGATTTTGATGACGGTCGGAGTGGTGCGCCGTTTCATGGACTACGGTGTCACACCGCCGCGCCTGTACTTGCTTACGCTCCTGCTGTGGTTCTACGCCATCTGCATCGTCATGTTGGTTGTTGAGCGCCAACGCTTCCGCTGGATCTTCCTCTCGCTGGTGGCGTTGTTCCTCTTGTCGTCCGGACATCCGTTCAACTACTACCGCCTCTGCCGGCCGGTTCTGACGGCTAAGATTGACAAGATCATTGAGGAGAACAACCTGCAAACGCCTTTCAATCTGTACGCTTTGCCTGATTCGTTGGACAATATCGACGTGCGGGATTTTGAAAAAGAGTTGAACTACATGCGGACCAATTACGGGGAGGACTATGCGAGCCGCTGGGTTTCATACGAGCCTTTAGACATCGACAGCGCCAAAACACGCACGGAGACATGGACGATAGACTACTATAAACCCGCCGGAGGACACCTCTGCCCGCAAGGATACCATCGGTTCAACTGGATAGACAGACAAACAGAGTATCTGCCGGAGAAAATTACAGAAGACAGCCTGCATGAGGGTATTCTTCATATCCCGTGTCAGGGTTCCGTCTTACTGTTTGATACCGCCGCTATCCGGAGAGCAAAGAAGGATTCACAACAGCTGCTTATTCCCTCTCAAGACAAACAGAAAGTTTTATCTGTGCTAAACATCTACATTAAGGCCTATAGCGACAGCACGATCAACGTGTCCTATAGCGGATATATCTTTCACAAACAATAAACCATGAGAGTAGTTATTCAGCGTTGTTCCCGCGCAGAGGTGCGCATAGATGGCGAGACCGTTGGTCAGATCGGACGCGGCTTCCTGTTGTTGGTCGGTATTATGGACGGTGACACCCAAGCCCAAGCCGACATCCTCGCCAAGAAAGTGGCGCAGATGCGAGTCTTCGAGGACGCCGAAGGAAAGATGAACCTCGCCCTCAATGATGTCAACGGAGCTATCCTCTCCATCTCGCAGTTCACGCTCTATGCCGATTGCAAGAAAGGCAACCGTCCTTCTTTCATCCGTGCCGCACGACCGGAGGTGGCGGAACCCTTGTACGACTATTTCAACGCCCTACTCCGCTCGCAATACAACCTCCATGTCGAGACCGGTCGCTTCGGCGCGGATATGAAAGTCGACTTCATCAACGATGGCCCCGTCACCATCCTCCTCGACTCCGCAGAGTTATAGATTAGTACCTTTGAGATTCCGGACCATTGTCTCGGCCTGATGAATTATAAAGAGGATTTATCTCGTGTTGCAAACGTACATTGGTATTATGTTCGCGTTCTAACTCTTGCTGCAACTCTCTTATTCGTTTCTCACTCTCTTGCGCTTGTTGTTGTCGCTCAATACGTGCGCGTTCCTTATAAGAGTTGTATTCGGCATCAATAGAATCTAATTTCCGATCAAGCAGAGCATTCTCCATTTGCAGTCCTTCTATCTGCGTTTGCTGACCCGACATACCATTGTTCTGCGACCTGTAAGCAGTATACATCACATATGCTCCTGCGCCCAACAATAGCACAATAAATACCACCAATAGCCATATCCATGGGAATCGCCATTGCAAGGCTTTCTTTAACGCCAACGCTGATGGATAACGCTTGTGTGGATTCTCTTGCCTGCACTTGTCGGCAAAACGCATCAACCGTTTATTCAAAGCCAATACGCCGCCTATTCCATATATATCTATGGTTGGTAAGAGTTCTCCCGTCCATTGTTCCGGCGCCGCATAACCGCTTGTTCCTGCGCCACCTTTCAGTACGCTGAAATCTACCTTGTCTGCTAATCCAAAATCTATCAGAACGATATGTCCATTGTCTTTGCGAACCAGAATATTTTCCGGCTTAATGTCTCGGTGAATAACGCCCGCACGATGAATATAATCAACCGCTTCGCATAATTCTATCGCTTGCTCACGCGATACCTGTGATTTAGATTCGCCGTCTATATATTCTTGAACAATGCATACTCCCAATTCCGGCACATCTTCTATGCCTAACGTGCGCAAAACATTAGGATGAGAAAGCGGATAGGCTATCCGAAACTCTTTCTCTAATAGCGTTTGATATTGTACTTCTTTGGCAGCAGTCTTGGTGAGACATTTTAGAACGTGCCATTGACCGTAACGCTTGGCTTTGTACACTTCGGAATAGCCATTACTGGACTCGTGCAGCAATGTGATCTCTGTAAACTGGTTGGATATGTTTATATCTCCTCCGTTTGTAAAACCCGAATTAACCTCAGCCTCAAACATTCAAAAGCTCTATTTTCGTTAGACCGGTCTTTGCTCCGGCGATGTACGTATCTTGTTGTCTCTCTTCGCGAACGCTCACCACTTCTGTAGCCGTTAACGGTTGACCCAATATAAATTGCACAGCCGTAAACTGATCGCCTATTTGCAATTTGCTGTTTTGCGCGTGCAACACTACAAATCGACCTTCGCCCAAATACTCTATCAGACATTCCCGATTGGGATTCCATGCCACGCACAACTTCTGCCCTTTGTTCAGTTCCTTTACCACGACACGTTTTGCCGTAATAAATCCCGACTCTACATGTTGTTTATCCAGATAATCTTGCCAACCGCTATAGCCCGCGTAGCGAGCGAGGATAGAAAGTGATGTTGGGCGTATCTGTCCTATGTAGGGAATGTAACCAAACACGCGCTTCAAAGTCGTCGGACTCAGATACTCTCCCGTCTTCTTTTGAATCTGTTCACTCAGATACTCAAAATCTGCCGGAGATTCCAATGTCCGTTCTAACTGATGAATGATGATCTGTTTTAATCGCTCCATATCGTTATCAGAAATCGCCTGCAAAGGTACACAAAATTTTCCAAATATAAAAATAATTCTCTTTAAAAGTACCGAAATTTGGTAAAATTTGGCATAAAATGACACTTGACACGAAAAGGTTTGATTTGGCACGATTTGGTTCAAAAAAAGGTTGTACCTTTGCACGCTGAAATGCAAGAGCGGTCTACATCATACTGAAAAAGTGCGAAAAATTGACACTAAAATTTGGTCATATCAAATATTTTTCGTACCTTTGCGCTGTCTTTTTGAAAGACGGACATAATTGAGACGTATCAACGTATCAACTTTGCGGGTAAATCTGGAAAATCTATCTGTAACCAAAGGAGATAAGTTGAAGAGTCTACCGTATGGTGTAGACTGCTTTTGCTTATTTGGTTACAGGGCTTTCCAGAGCCTACCTGCAAGTGAGCGAAAGTGGTCTTTTTATTGTTTAACCTTTAAATATAAAATTAACATGAAGAAACTTCTTGATTACGAATGTGCGAACAGTTTCCTTGATTTGCTAATTGCAAGCGTAGAGGATAAACTTGATATTAAAATTGACGACTATCCTATTGGTGATGATGGTACACCGATCATTGACAATGTCGTGGTTGAGTATCTTGGCTGGGCTACTGCTATTGCATCAAAAGTGCAAGACGCTCCAGAGTTAGAAACTTTTATTGCAAAAGTAAGAGCAGATTTGCTAGAAAAAAACATAGATATAGATATTGATATGCTTCGCAAGTTTGCTTATGATATGATAAACAAGTGTATAGATGAGATTCGTGCCTGGCAAAGTGTAACAGCATCATTTCTCCAACATCAAACTATCAATGAGAAAATGATTACAGCTATAGCAGAAACATATAATCTCTATTAGTAAAGAATAACATATTACATACACATACTAACCTAATAATATTTAAATTCTTATGAAAAAAATCTTATTATTTGCAACAACATTGTTGCTTTCTTCATTTAGTTTTGCATCCGAGTATGTTAACGACAAGTATTGCATCTACAAGATTGATGTCGGCGAACAAACGGCTGAAGTAGTTAATTTTTATACTGAAGCCACCTCTATTTCCATTCCTGCTTCATTTATGTATCAAGGAGATAGATATGTAGTAGAGAGTATTGGTGCGTATGATTTTGCAAACAGCTATGACTCTAAGTATTGTTATGTAGACTACGCAAAAATACGAGCTAATATAGTTGAGCTAACTTTACCTAATACACTAAAGACCATCAAACTCGGTGCTTTTGATAAAATGACTCGACTAAAGAAAATAACTATTCCGTCAAAAGTACAAGAATTTAGTGCCTCTTGCTTAGGTGACAATTCCCGGCTGGAGGAAATCAATATTGAGGGTTTGCCTTGTTTTGCATATTCATACTTTGATGACTCTTGGAATTATAAATCTGTTTCCGCATGTATAGAAAATGTCGATGACCCGGTAGCATTTCTTAATGACCTAAAAAAAATATTGAAAGGATATAAATGTCCCAAATTGCAAAAATTAGAGATCGTGCCTCTCAAAAATTATTTGTCATATTCTAACAAACTGAAAGACACTATTTTTGTATATGAAACGAAACTACAGAAACATCCCTATTACATAGAATCCGAGACAGGATATTTTAGTAACATTAAGATTACTATTGCAAAAGGGGCCGATTACAAAAAAGACTATAGTAAACAACTCACTCTTTGCAGAGAAAAATACCAAACTCTTTATAAAGATATGGAACAAATCTGTAAAACGAACTCCCCTGAAATATATGCAGAACGCTACTGCACTTTCAATCCTGATTTTTCTGCGCAGATAGATGATATGCTTAAAGACTATAAATGTGAATATACTAAATTGAGTTTGGCTCAAGCCGTTCTTGAGGAACAAACCCTAAAAGAGAAATGTCAAGAATCCTTGTGGAAAAAATACTCATATTTATATAAAAGCAAAGAAGTATTTTTGAACGAATATGACAATTCCTCAGACATAAATCAAGCGATTTCGACGCGTACAGACCTGGTTAAGAGATTGAAACAACATATTCTCAATAACAAAATGAAAACCAAAGGAGTTTATGATTCCACTAAGGACTCGTGGATTGTGAGTGCTTTCCGAAAACTATGTGACGAAATGAAAGGTCAGGAAATTCCTTTTTCTAAAGAAATAATAAATCAAGATGCGCAAGCTCAAAAAGAGTTTGAAAAGAATGGTCATTACTTCTCTAGCGCAGATGAATTTTTTAGTGCATACATTACAAATGAATATAAAAACATTTTAAAAGAGAAACAGAAATCATAATACTTAATCATTATGAAAAAGTTCGTATTTTTGAGCATTGCATGCTCACTTATCATGGCTTGTGCGAGCAAGCCGAGTGATTATCAAGCAGAGATAACGGATGCCGTAAAGTTTTATACTGCAACATGGCAAACCGCGATTGAAACTTCTAATGCAGATGAAGACGTAAACAACGTCTGGGCTGTTCGTGACAAACTGACAGACGAGTATTCCTTGATGGAAGAGCAAAAAGAGGCTTTCAGAATTCTGCTGGAAAAAGAAAATAGTGAAGAAGGAAAGAAAATCCTTGCAAATTATAATCTCATGCAACCAGCCTTGTCCGAATACTCCAAAACCGAAAATAAGAGAGAGTGGATCTTCCAAGAACAAAATACAGGAGTGCACTTTTATTTTAGACTTAAAGAGGTCGATAAAAAAGAGCATTTTGAGATTGAACCAGATGAGAAAGAAACACAACACTACTTAGGTAGAAAACTACTCGGTGAAAAAATGCTCCAACTATACGAAGCTTTGGGTATTGATGTGGATAGTTTGATAGATGCTTCTTTGGAGGAGTCGAAGATGGAAGAAAATCAGATGGCGGCTATGAGGGAAGTTGTGGACTTGCTCTATTCCGGTAAGATAACAGACGACAAAGTTGTCTCTTTTGAACAGGACATCCATAAAGTTATAAGCGATGGAAGCGATGACTGGGCTGTAATGGGTTATTGGAAGTATAGCGACGGACATTTCCATAAGTACAACATAGAAGAATGCGTACTTGAGAGCGATTTCGGTCCTTATGTACTCATGACCTTAACTGATACTCCACAACCCGTACAAATTGCTATAGTTATGCGTCAGGAAGGAGATAAGTGGTTTGTAACTGACATCTTGGGTATCGAAGATGGGGTTGTCTCATATGCATTCTCTGATTATATTACCGTAGCCATCGCCGAGGACGAGGCTGCTATAGATGAAGAACATTAATTGCAGCCATCGCATATCATACATGAAAATGCCATCCTTCGGGGTGGCGTTTTTTGCTTTCTCCCACCCACTAGCTTGTCTTTTTTACTTGGTCCTTTTCACTTTTCAGCCATTGATACCTCCGGAGTCCTAGGAAAATAAGGCCTGCATAGAGATAATATTGTGTGATTAATGTGTGATTATTGTGTGGTTAATACGTGATTCACTCTTCCTCCGCACCTCTCACACCTACGATGCACAAGGAAAACTGATTAAATAAAAATATCAAACCCACTTTTTAAAAAGTACAGGCTCCACACAAGCCTGTATTTTTTTAACATAGTTCGTTTCACTAAAATAAATACATGCCACAACCCCACATATTATTAGATATAGACTCGTCCCCCCCCAGCAAGCCTGTATTTTTTTTCCTGTATTTTCTCTTTAAAATAAATACATGCTCAACTCTCACCTTGTAGGAAATCTCCTCATCTCTCTCCAAGCCTGGTCCTTTTGTGACTTGTTCCTTTTTTGCATCCCAAAGGAACAACCTATGCATAACGCAAATGAGACTCTGAGACTCTTTGAGATTCTTTTCTGCGCATAACTGGCTGATTTTGCGTGCGTTATAGCCACAGTCTCAGAGTCTCACTGTCTCATCACATTTATAATCCGCTATAGAGCCGTTGTCGAGCCAATATCGAGCCATTATCGAGCCGTTATCGAGTCATTATCGAGTCAATATCGAATCATAACAAAAGAGACAACCTCACGGCCGTCTCTTGATTTGTAAGAACATCTAGCTAGATGTACTGATTTCTCAGAAAACCTTACTTTGCTGCTTTCTTCTTAGCTTGGTCAACGATAGCCTTGAATGCTTTCGGTTGATTCATCGCGAGGTCAGCGAGCACTTTGCGGTTAATCGTGATTCCGGCTTTCTTGATGGCACCCATCAACTGGCTGTAGCTCATACCTTCGAGGCGAGCGGCAGCGTTAACGCGCTGAATCCAGAGTGCGCGGAACGTACGTTTTTTGTTCTTACGATCGCGGTAAGCGTACTGCAATCCTTTCTCCCATGTGTTCTTTGCTACGGTCCATACATTAGCGCGGCCACCAAAGTTACCACGGGTAAGGCTCATGATCTTTTTACGACGGTTGCGCGAAGCAACGTGATTAACTGATCTTGGCATAGTCTTTTCCTTTCACTTTAGATGGTTTAACACTTAACGAAGCAACAGCATCTCGCGGATGGAGCGTGTGTTCGAATGATCAACAATAGCAACATGAGTCAAGTTGCGTTTTTGCTTTTTAGTCTTCTTCGTCAGAATGTGACTTTTGTAAGCGTGCTTACGCTTGATTTTACCGGTTCCGGTAAGCGTGAAACGCTTTTTTGCACCGGAGTTCGTTTTTACCTTTGGCATTTTGTATAAATAATTAATTTGTTAATAATACGCAGTCTCAGGCAGCCGGCCCCAATTCATGGGGCTTCCAAGGTAGGCCTTACGACTTGCGGTTGTTTATTTACTTTTGGCTCTTCGGGCTGACGAACATAATCATTCGTTTGCCTTCGAGATTCGGTACATTGTCAGCTTTGCCGAACTCCTCAAGGTCCGCTGCAAACCGTGCGAGCAGCAGTTCTCCCTGCTCTTTGAAGACGATAGAGCGGCCGCGGAAGAAGACATATGCCTTCACTTTGTTGCCGTCTTTGAGGAACTCTTGGGCATGCTTGAGTTTGAAGTTGTAATCGTGGTCATCGGTTTGCGGTCCGAAACGAATCTCCTTCACCTCTTGCTTTTTCTGGTTGGCTTTCGCCTCTTTTTGCTTTTTCTTCTGCGCATAGAGGAACTTCTGGTAGTCCACGATGCGGCAGACAGGTGGTGTGGCAGTGGGCGCGATCTCGACGAGGTCGAGGTTTTGCTCATCGGCTATATGCATAGCCTGTTGGAACGAGTAGATGCCTTGCTCTACATTGTCGCCTATCAGGCGAACTTGGGCGACGCCGCGGATTTTGTCATTGATACGATGCGGGTCTTCTTTAATTACGCGACCGCCACGCGGTCTTTGAGGAATAGTTGCTATATGTTTAACTTTTTATGGTTAATAATACTACTTCTCGCGCGGGCACAAACTGCCCCACCATCGAAAAAGCGTGCAAAGGTACAACTTTTTTCCGATACTCGCAAGAAAATTGCATTTTTTTTCACTTTTTTTCCTAAATATTTGCGCGCGTGAGATTTTTTTTGTAATTTTGTAGCCGATTTTGGAAAATGCGCGTATAGCGCAAGCCTTGAAGATAATATCATAAAAATAAAAGCATATGAGAAAGAGTATTTTATTATTGACCGCAGCGGTCGCATTGGCATTGGTAAGTTGTAAAGAACGCCCTTACATCAACGGTCCCGGTGAGCCTAATCCGCAGATTCCGGATAGTATCCCGTCGTTGGTTGGCCCGCTTCCTACGCCTGATCCCGAAGGAGCAGATGTTCCCGAGGGTTGCTTGGACGTTTACGAGGCACTGAAGATATTCAAGAAACTGGCTGCCGGTGATATTACCGAGGAGAGATACTACGTTAAGGGCTGGATCTACGAGCTGGATTCCAAGCACGAGAGCGGTATGACCGACTACGGCAACGGCACCTTCTATATCTCGCCGACAAACGATGGTTCGGCTACGATGTTCTCCATCGAGGCATACCAGGTTTACGGCAAGAACGGCCAGAAATTCACCAGCCTTGAGCAAGTGAAGATCGGCGACTTCGTTGTGCTGTACGGTCAGTTCACCAACTATAGCAACAAGGTGTACGAGACCACCGGTCGTGGTGCGGCGTATGTTTATTATTCGAACAACCCGAACTTCTAAGAAGACAAAACAATTATTAACATAAAAAATGGCAAGTTTACAAAAGATTAGAAACCATGGCGCCCTGCTGATTGCAATTGTGGGTTTGGCCATGTTGGCATTTATCCTCGGAGACTTTTTGAACTCCGGTAGCAGTTTCTTCAACCGTAGCCGCGAGAACGTCGGCGTTATCGAAGGTCAGAAGGTACACTACACGGAGTACGAGGCAGCAAAAGAACAATTAACGGAAGTTTACAAAATTGAGTCCGGTCGTTCGGATTTTGACGAAGACACCTATTCGCAGATTCGCAACCAGGTATGGAACATGTTTGTCATGGACTATACGCTGCGTGCGCAGGCTGAGAAAATCGGTATGGACATCACTCCTGATGAGTTGACAGAACTCTGCGTGGGTGAGAACGTTCACCAGATCCTTCGCGGTCGTCGTCCGTTTATGGACGAGAACGGTCAGTTCAGCCGCGAGACGGTTAAACAACTGATCTCCGCCATCAATGAAGGTAGCGACGACGCTGAGCAGAACGCGAACCTCAAGCAAGCCAAGACCTACTGGCTCTATTGGGAGAAAGCCGTTCGCATCAGCTACATGCAAGAGAAATACACCGCGCTGCTGCAACATCTGCTCAAGGCTAACTCGCTCGAAGCTCAGTTCGCATTTAACAACCGCCAACATGGCGTGAGCGCTGAGTATGTGATGCAACCCTACTTCACCGTGGGCGACAGCCTCGTCAAAGTGAAAGACAGCGACGTGAAGAAACTCTATGCGCAGCATAAAGAGCAATACAAACAGACTCCGAACCGCGCTATCAAATACATTGCATTTGACATCGTGCCAAGCGAGGATGACTTCAAGGACGCACAAGACCTGATGAACAGCCTGCAAGAGGAGTTCAAGACCGCAGAGGACGTGAGCCTCGTGGTGAATACCAACTCAGATATCATGTACGATGGTCGTGACTATTCGGAAGAGAACGTGCCGGCACAGTTCAAGGACTTTGCCTTTGGCAAGGGTGCGAAAGCTGGCGATTGCACAGATATCCTGTTTGAGAACAATACCTATGCGATGGCTCGTATCATGAAAACCGGCTACTCGATGCCGGATAGCGTGGAACTGAAAGCTATCGTAGAGGACGGTGAAGACCAAGAGTTGGGTTGGTTCAAAGCATCTGACCTGCCGAAGAACATCGCAGAGCCGGCACTCAAAGGCAAACGCGGCGAGAAATTCACCGTAGCTATGGGTATGGGCGAGCAGACCTACGAGATCATGGACATCGGCGAACCGACTCCGAAAGTGAAGTTGGCTATCCTTGCACGTGAGGTGACGCCGTCCAGCAAGACGTATTCAACTATCTATAACAACGCCAAGCAGTTCGTTGTGAACAACAAGAACGCCGAGGCACTGGAAGCCGCAGCTAACGAAGAAGGCTTGAACGTTGTGCCGCAGTTCAACCTGACCGCTACCACCGACAAGGTAGGCCAACTGAAAGCCAGCCGTCCTATCGTTCGTTGGGCATTTGAGGCAAAAGAAGGTGCTGTGAGCGATGTGTTCGAGTGCGGTCAGCAGTTCGTAGTGGCTGCATTGGTAGAAGTGAACGATGGCGACTATCGTCCGCTGGAGGCTGTTCGCGCTGAGTTGACATACGAAGCAACGAACAACGCCAAGGCTGAGTATATTAAGAAACAACTGAAGGGCGTTGAGAGCCTTGAGGCTGCCGCTGAAATCATGGGTCAGCAGGTTCAGAGCGTAGAGCGCGTGAGCCTCGCAGACAATCGTTTCGGCAACGCAGGCATGGAGCCCGCTGTCATCGGTAAGACACTGGCGCTGAGCGAGAACGAACTGAGCGAACCGATCCAAGGTAACATGGGCGTGTTCGTAGTCAAAGCAGGCGCAGCCAATGACCTGGCAGAAGAGATCAACGTAGAGGCAGAGAAAGCACAACTGGCCGGCCGCTACGCTTACCTGCCGTACCAGGCAATGCAGTTGGTGGAAGACAATGCGGAAGTAACAGACAACCGCGCTAACTTCCAATAAACGCGCGCGCGTATTATAATAAGGAATAATACGAACATATCACCATGGGTGTGGGTACCGACGTTGTACTTCACAGAAGGCATCCCATATTTCTTGGTAAACAGCATCTCCGTGATGCTGTTTGCCAAAATGGGAGTTCCTAATGACCAGTTGTCGTTCTTTACCACACTGCTCTATTTCCCATGGTTTTTGAAAGGTCTCTGGAGTCCGTTTGTGGACATCCTGCGTACCAAACGCTGGTGGATCGTGGCAATGCAGGCGTTGATGACGGCACTTTGTATATTGCTGACCATCACACTGCCCCACCCCGCTGCAGAGACCATTGCGGCGAAAGCCACTTCCGCGGGACTGTTCCGCTGGACATTGATCTTTTTCATTATTGCTGCCTTTGCTTCGGCAACGCATGATATCGCGGCAGACGGCTATTACATGCTGGCGCATGACAGTAAGAGTCAAGCGGCGTTTGTTGGTATCCGCTCCACATTCTATCGTATCGCGTCGGTGTTCTCGCAAGGTGTGCTGGTCTACATTGCCGGACAGATAGAGAACCGCACGGGCGATATCCCGTTGTCATGGCAAGTGACGCTTGGCGCAACGAGTGCGGTGATGTTGCTCGTGACGCTGTACCACTCTTTCTTCCTGCCCCGCGCAGCGGAAGACCAGCCGCGAGAAACAGAGAACGGAGAAAGGGTGAACGTAGCACATGTTTGGGAAGAACTCAAAGAGTCGTTTGTGACCTTCTTTACCAAACCCGGCGTGGGTTTAGCCATCGCGTTTATGCTGCTTTACCGCTTGAGTGAAGGATTTCTCGTGAAGCTCAGCCAACCGTTCCTCGTGGACGGAAGAGAAGCGTTTCTGCGCGAAGGACAGATCATCGGCGGAGGACTGGCATTAAATACGGACACCGTGGGCTTGCTGTACGGCACAATAGGCGTCATTTGCTTGCTCTTGGGCGGTATTCTCGGCGGTATTTATATCGCACGACGCGGATTGAAACGGTCGCTATGGCTCATGGCCGCAGCACTCACATTGCCGAGTTTCGTCTATTGCTATCTGAGCATGGCGCAACCGGAATCGCTTTGGCTGATTGGCACTGCCGTGAGTTTTGAACAGTTTGGCTACGGCTTCGGCTTCACGGCTTATATGATGTACATGATGCATTTCTCGGAAGGGCGCTATAAGACTTCGCACTATGCCATTTGCACGGCTTTCATGGCGCTGAGTATGATGATTCCGGGCTTTGTGGCAGGTTCACTGGAGTTGGCGGTAGGATACTCGACCTTCTTCTGGATTGCCAATGCTTGCAGTATAACGACATTTTTGATAACCTATTTTGTATATAAAAGATTATGAATTGTAAACGAATCGTACCTGACGCGCTGACTTGCAGCAACTTGCTCTGCGGCTCTGTCTCTGTTTTCCTGGCCACACAAGGAGCATTTGTATGGGCGTTTGTGTTTATCTTGCTGGGCGCACTCTTTGATTTCTTTGACGGTCTGAGTGCCCGTTGGCTCAAGGTCCCCAGCCCGATAGGTATTCAGTTGGACTCGCTGGCAGACGATATCACGTTTGGTCTGGCACCCGCAATGATGCTGTTCTGCTTCTTGCGTCCGATACTCGGATGGTGGGCATTGCTGGCATTGCTGATGGCTGCGTTCTCTGCCCTTCGTCTGGCGAAGTTCAACGTCGATGAGCGTCAACATGACTCGTTTATCGGTTTGGCAACGCCGCCGAACGCAATCTTCTGGGGCGCGCTGTGCTGCATGCCGATTTCCATCATTGCGTACGACTGGATAGCATGGGTGCTCATCGGCCTGTCATTCGTCAGCTGCTGGCTGCTGAACGCAGAGATTCCGTTCTTCGGATTCAAGAATTTCAAGAACCAGAAAGTGGAAGTGCTGTCTTTGCTCATCGGCAGTATCATACTAATCGGTTTCTGCGTCGCAAAAGCCATCGCAACGAAACATATCGAGTTCGCACTCTTCAGCGGCACTGCTGTTATCCTGTGGTATGTTGCCCTAAACATCTTATTTGCAATCGCAAAAAAGAAATAATATAAAACACTAATATCATGAAAAAAATTCTTACCGTATTCGCAAGCCTTCTTTGCTCCGTCATGCTTTTTGCGGAGACATTTACGATTGTCTTCAACAGTGGAGACACAGATGGCACTAATACAGCACAGAAATTAACAAATTTTGTGCTCAGTTCGACGAATAATTGTGTTACAGAGTTGCGCTCTTCGTCAAAGATAAACCGTGCCAAACCGGGCTATGGTATTAAGGGCGGCACCGGTTCCGAGAAAGGTCAGCTAACACTTGGTTTGGATGCGGAGTATCGTATAACAACCCTCACTATTTATGCTGCAGCCTATGTTCCTGCCAACGGAGCAGATACTGCAGAGACGAGAGGTATTATCGTTTGCGGCCAAACCATCAAATGGGAGGCCGGTCATCGCGCAGAAATTCGTCCTTACACAATAACGCTGGATAAAGATTTAGATTCCCTTTCTATTGAATCCACACACAAGAGTTCCAGCCGCTGGTACGCGCAAAAGATTGAGTTTGAGGCAGAAGACCCACACCCACAACAGGCGCTTATGGAAATGCCATACATTTTGGCATTTGAAAACGGGCATTGGGAAGCCGAAGACGAGCCGATTGAAGATGCGCTGAGTTTTGATATTATCGGCAAACATATTGATGGACAAATAACTCTCTCTTTCCAAACAGGAAAGAACTTCACGTTATCTACCAAGAGCCTGCCGGCAGCAGGCGGAGAAGTGGATGTCGCATACAGCGTAATGCTGGCGGAAATCACCAAAGCCTTCTCCTACAAGGATGTTATCATTGCAAAAGCAAAGGGATTGGATGGCATTGAGCGAACCGCTGAAATACCGATCGAAGTCACCATTACTCCGCCCAGTTCCGGCAGCAAGACCCTGAATCTTGATACGACCTGCATGGCTATCGGTCCAATGCCTGGAAACTACTATACTTTTGCGCAAAACACAGCAGACTCTACGCTCAAAAACCACTTGGGCGCTATCATCTGTTGCGGCAAACGCTATAAATACGGCAGTGGCGAAAGACATTCCTGGGACGCTTTCTTTCACACAGACCGCAATCCAGCCACCAACCAGGTGCTGGATATGTATTCCAATAACGTGCGCTATTTCAACCCGGAAAAACCGGCGGCCAGTGTAGCAGAGTTTGATATTGAACATATGTTGCCGAAAAGCTGGTGGGGCGGCGATGTGAATCCTGCCTACTGCGACTTATACCACTTGGTGCCAGGCGACTACTCCGCCAACCGCAGCAAATCCAATCATGCCCCGGGTATCCCCAGCGACAGCACTTTCAATAACGGCTCTTTTGTGACGGGAAACGGTAGCAAGTATGGCTTGCAACGCGTCTTCTGTCCGGAAGACCAATACAAAGGTGATTTTGCACGTGCCTATTTCTATATCGTTACCTGCTATGGCGATTCGCTGCGATGGGTAGAAACCGGCGAACCGGGCATTGCCATGACAAATAAGAGTTGGGAAGAATTCCAACCATGGCTGCGTGATCTGTTACTCGAATGGCATCGTATGGACCCTGTGAGCGAGAAAGAAAAAACACGAGCCATTGAGGTGAATAAGATTCAAGGAAATCGAAATCCGTTTATTGACTATCCCGATTTAGCGGAATTTATCTGGGGAAACAAGAAAGGTCAAACCGTTGATTTCAATCTTTTGGAACAAAGTTTTGGTGACCCTTACGATGAGAACCAAGCACTTGATTTTCCACAGCAGGACACCCGAACACGCAAGGAATTGCGGGACGGGCAAATCATCATTATACGTAATTCGTCAATTTATACCATCTTAGGTCAACCCGTACGATAAGTGTGTCAATTTTTCCACATTTTTCGTGAGTATCTGCACGCGCGCGTGTGGAAAATTGTGTAATTTTGCAGTCGATTTGTATTGACTACATTTAATTAAAATTTGATATGAAAAAAACACTTATGAACATCCTGCTTTGCGGCATCTTGCTGACATCGGCGATGATGGCAAAGGCACAGAGCACGGTAGTGGATGGTCAGTCCACAGAAGGCAAGGACTTTTGGGTAACGTTCATGCAGGCTGACCAAGACCCGAACAATGATTTAACCCTCTCACTTTCTATTTCTTCCCGTAAGAAATGTCAGGTGACTATTGCCAACCCTTTCACCAGTTACACAGAGACCATTGACGTTAATGCCAATGAGATGAAACTGGTAGAGTTGTACACCGGTAATGTGCTGCGCGACAATGCGCGTTCAGCGATGGAAACAAGCGGTAAAGTATGTTATGCTGTCAATTCCGAGAAAGTAGATACTTGCGCCCTTCACGTAACAGCTACAGAGAACATATCTCTCTTTGCAACGAACTACAAGCGTGCAACGTTTGATGCAACAAACGTGTTGCCGACGGCATCGCTGCTGGACGAATATATTATCCAAACTTATACCCCGTCTGACCACGGGGGTGTCAGTTCAACGCAAGGCTCGCACTTCTGCGTTATCGCAGCAGAGGACAATACGATTATTGACTATTGTCCGTCAGAGCCAACCGAACTTATAGAAGCAGCCAAATCCAAATATGCATTCTCCGGCGGTGAGGGAATGACCGAAGAAGAAATCGCGTTGGCCAATTATCAATACGGCAAGGACACATTGCATTCGCCGGTATTGATGAAAGGTCAGGTCTATTACGTATGGACAGGCAAAAAAGACAAAGATCCCGGTGACCTTTCCGGAACCTATGTCCGTGCTCAAGGAGGTAAGAAAATTGCCGTTTTCCAGGGTTGCCCGCACACAAACATTCCTTATCAAACAAAAGAGCGCGACCATATCTTCTCGCAAGCCATGCCTACCCGCTACTGGGGCAACACGTTTGTTCTGACCACATCTGCCGGACGTCATAAAGACTACATCCGTATTCTTGCACTCAATGATGAAACAGAGGTGCGTATCAACGGCGAATTGGTACATACGATTAAGTTCGCACAGGACACCAAGCACTATTGGGAATTTATCATTGGTGACCAAGGCACTTATGCCAAAGACGGAAGTTGCCTGGTTACTACCTCTTGCCCTTGCGCAGTTCACTTGTTCCTGGCATCCAAGAAGGCTGACGACGTTGCAGACGGAGACCCCGCAATGCTCTGGGTGAACCCAATTGAGCAGCAGATTGACCAAGTCACTTTTGCTACCTACTCGAGTAAGAACGGAACAACGGCACATAATGTCAATGTAGTTACGGACAAACCGGAGAACATGTTCCTCGACGGCACATCTATACAAAGCTCTTTCAAGGCCGTTAGTGGCTCATCCAATTACTACTATGCCCAGATTTCTCTTGGAAGCGAAGCCGCTTCACATACATTAAAAAGCACCAAGAGCAACTTCATTGCTCACGTTTACGGTTTTACTTCCAACGAGTCATACGGATACTCTGCCGGTGGTGCAACCAAACCGCTGACACAGTATATCACCATCAACGGACAAATCTTCACGCCGGATACGGAAAACACGCTCTGCGGCGAGGATACGATTAAGTTCGCCTGCCACCCCGATTACGAATATGAGAAAATCGAATGGTACTTCGGTGACGGACAAAGCGACAAGACAAACAAAGATTCCGTGCCCCACTATTACGCTGAATCGGGTTCTTATGCCGCTTATGTGCTCATTTATCGCCAAAGCAGCAATGTCTGCGTAGGACAGAATGCCGTTGATAGTATTCCTATTACGGTAACCATCGGACGTTATGAGTTCGGCATTGGTGATCCGGACATTCCGTGCCCTGAGGACGGCAAAGCATATGTAGGTAAGATTCCGTATACCAACGCAGGCAAAGTGAACCTACATGGAGATAATGTGACAATTGAGTTTGATGCGGTAGCCAAGGCTGACGGCTTCGACGAGTCGATGCTGCAAGTGGAAGACACTTATTTCCAAATCACTATTCCTAACACTGCCAAGCCGGAAACGGTTTATGGTATCCACCTTGTAATCAAATCTGATTGCGGTGGTGCAGATACGATCTTGAACTTCATGCTCAACTACGACAAAGACATTATCACCCAGCGTTATGACAACGTGCTCGGTCTGCTGGCCAGCACTTTCGTCAACAAAACGCTGAGCGACTTCCAATGGTATCGTCTGTCGGATAGCACGGCTATTGAGGGACAAGTTTCCGCAAACCTCAATTTCTACGATTTGCCTTACGGCGGAGACATCAACGATGCGTACTACGTATGCTTCACCATCAACAAGGGAACGAGCAACGAGGCACGCACTTGTGCTTGCGCCAAGGCCTTTGATACCAATGCACAGAAACAAGACTTCGGCAATGACTCCACAGGTCTTGTCATCAACGCCACCTACTCGGTTATATCTGGCGGAAAAGTGTTTGTCAATGCCGACTGGGAAGGTAAAACTGACCTGGAGTGCTACGCACAATGGATTACCGCAAGCGGAAAAGTATATGGAGACTTGAAGTTCGACATCCCGGACGGAGGTTGCACTATCCCCGCACCTGCGGAGAAAGGACTCTACTTGCTACGCGTTGTAACAGGAAAAGGACATCGTAGTTTCAAATTTATCATTAACCAATAATAAAACGAGGAGGACACTGTTATGAAAAATGTATTTAGAAATATTCTCGTTTTGAGTCTTATCTTCACTCTTAGTAGCGCAACCACTATAGCTTACGCAATGCCGGCGCCGGTACCCGCTACGCAAACGGATAAACAGAAAGCTGCTGCTGCAAAAGCTAAAGAGGCTGAGAAGAAGAAAAAAGAACAAGAGAAAGCAAAAGCCCAAAAAGCCAAGGAGCAAGAAAAAGCAAAAGCTGCCAAAGCAAAAGAGCAAGAAAAAGCAAAAGCAGCAAAGGCCAAGGAAATAGAGAAAACCAAAGCTGCCAAAGAAAAAGAGAAGGCAGCTAAGGAGAAAGAAAAAGAGAAAGCAGCCAAGGAGAAAGAAAAAGCGGCTGAAGCACGTGCCAAAGAGGCGGAAAAACGTGAAGAGGCCAAGGCTCAGAAAGAAGAGGAAGCCAAAGCAAAAGAAGAAAAAGCGATCCGTGATTACGAAAAATATCAGGAGAGTTTAGCTAATCCGAAGACAGAAGTAGTATCCTATTTCAATCTCGGCATCCGCGCCGGCTATTCAGCCATGATGGATAAGATCCAGCCGAATGCAGATGGTTCGCTATGGGGCGCTGGAACGCTCAATCAGAAAAACGCACTGCAGCAACTCAAGGGTGGCGGCGGTGCCGGATTAGACCTTACCTACAATCTGGAGTACGGACATTTCCTCTTTGTTACAGGTTTGGATTTCCGGTTCCTCAACTCCACTTCCAATTATGGATTCCAGGCAAGCCGCATGGATCAAACATATGGCGCAACTTATACATATATGTTTGATAATCTGCGTGAGACACGTAATATGTTAGGAATCGGCGTTCCGGTTATGTTCGGTGCGCAATTCAGCCGTTATTACTTCCTCTTGGGAGCAAAAGTGCACTATGCGCTTCCTATGGGTTACAGCCAAAAAGGTAAGTACGACATCACCGTAAGCGACCCCGCTTTATTGGAACCTTATGGTATGGGTATTCACGAAATTAACGGTAATACGAATCAAGCCATCAAGTTCGCCATTCCTGAAGTAAGTCTGGCAGCAGAAGTGGGCATTGATCTGGACGAGTGGCTGCAGGCGCAACCCGATCCGAAGAAGAAAACGAATAAAATCAAACCCGGCCAACGTCTGCCTTTCGGGCGTGAACACATTCACTACCGCGTAGGTTTGTTCGCAGAATACGGAGTGCTGAATACCAACGCAACACCGGTAGCTAATCCGGTAGAGTTCAGTCCGACGGAAGTGGAAGTGCAAAACACCAACACTATGTTGGCGATGAACGGCGACACGAAACTGAACAATCTCTTTGTAGGAGCCAAATTCACTATCCAGTTCGAGGTCCCCGGGAAGAAAGCGCGCCCTGTTCCGCCGCCACCTGCATATGCCATTTACAGCGTTGTGGATGAGCGCACAAACGAACCTCTGCAAGTTGCTTTCGTAGAGACTCGCGGTACGGAGTCCGGTAAGATCGCTATGCGTTCCAAACAGATTGGTCCTAAGGGTTTCAGACAGCGTCATGCATTGGGTTCATTCACTGCGGAAGCATCGGCTGAAGGATACAAGACCGCTACGCAGGTATTCCAGATTGAGCAAGTGGGAAGCACGCAATATGTCACTATCGCATTGCGTCCATGCCCGATTTTCCGCGTTCGCGTAACTAATAAGGAGACGGGTATGGTAGTGCCCGCCAATGTACAAATTATTCCGGCTGGCGCAACTGAACCGGCCTATACGCTCGCCACGGACTCGGTTACCGGCTCCGCGCGAAAGCAACTGGAAGAAGGTCCGCAATATAAACTGCATATCGCACAGATGGGTTATGACACACTGGACGTAGATATCGCTTATATCGGCGATTCGATGAACGTGACTCTCTCGCCAATTAAGAAGGGCGAAAAATTCGTAGTAAAGAACTTGTTCTTTGCCACCAACAAGACCCGTATCCTTGCACGCTCGGAAGAGGCACTGAATGACCTTTACATGTACCTCGCACGCAACCCGCAAGTACGCATTAAGATTGTCGGCCACACCGATAGCGTAGGTAAAGACGAGGCGAACCAGAAGTTGTCTGACGGACGTGCGAATGAGGTTATGAAAGACCTTATCGAACGCGGTATAGCCGCTGACCGTCTGGAAGCTGAAGGACGCGGAGAGACGCAGCCTATTGATACCAACGACACCGATGAAGGTCGTCAGAACAACCGCCGTGTAGAGATCGAAATCTTATAAGATATGAGAAAGCAAATTAAATCATTATTGCTGATTGCATCGTTAATCGTAACCGCTGTTCCTGCATGGAGTCAAGCCACTACGCAGGGAAAGGAGTTCTGGGTAAGTTCTTCCCTGGTATGCTCGCCGGACAAGGCAACTCCAGCGCCATACATTGCCGTTTCAGCAGAAAAGGCATGTACCGTTAAGATTCAAGGCGGCGTGGGAAATGCCATCAATATCACACAGCAAGTAGGAGCCGGTTCTTGGACAGAGTTCGGTAATGGTACGGCTTCACAGTTAGATCCGTCTGTCGGACCTGTTAAGGTGCCGATGGATGCATCAAAATGGTACCCAACCAACATATCCGATGCAAATAATGTGTCTTCATTAGCCGGAAAGAAGAACATGTATGGATTGCATATTACTGCAACAGAGAAAATCTCTGTTTATGTCATCCTTAGTTCTACGCACTCCATGGATGCAAGTAATATTCTGCCCATAAATGCCTTAGGCTGCGAATATTATACGCAAGATTATTGGTCAAAAGTAAAGAGCGGATTCGACAATGCTGTTGGTTTGACTACTATTCTCGGAACAGAGGACAACACGACCATTGATATCACGCCTAACGGTGATACCTTCGACGGATGGACAAGTGGTTCTACGCACCAAATCACACTGAATAAAGGTCAGACTTACTACCTCGTCACCAAGAAAGCCGACCGGCTGGCCGGTACGCATATTTTGTCACGGGGAGGAAAAAAGATTGCTGTTTACTGCGGTGTCCCTATTACCAATGTGCCTACCGGAATCGCAGCGCGTGATTGTCTGTTTGAACAGCCTATGCCTATCGAATATTGGGGTACACAGTTTATTGCTACGCGTTCATTGGAAAAGAACGGTAACCTCATTGGCATAACTGCAACCACTAATGGTACGGAAATCAAAGTGGACGGCTATGCACAGGCGATTATTAATGCAGGAGAAACATACTATATCATGTTGCAAGGTGCAAGTGACCCGAACGGAAAAGCACCGGGAGAGAGTCCGATTGACCTTGTAGTTACCGCGGATGCCATGTACGTAGAGACCAGTTGCCCGTGCGCTGTGTTTAATTATGACACCGGTAACTCATACAAGGGAAAAGATACGGATGAGGTAGTTGGAGGAAAAGGAGACCCGTCTTCGGTTTGGGTATCGCCGATTCAGCAGAAAATCAACCGTATCACTTTCGGAACATGCTATACGGACAAAACAAAAGACCATTTCCTTAATATTGTTACCGAAACGGCTACTTGTAATCAAACCGTATTAACTGCACTTTTCGGAATTAACGCAAAAGACAAAACCGATTTGCTCACATGGATACCGGTTGAAGGAAATCCGAAATATTCGTATGCTCGTGCCAAGATTGGCGACAATGGAACCAAAGATTACAGCGTCTTTAGATTGGAAAACCCAAAAGGATTTATCGCTACTGTTTATGGTAACGGAGATGATGAGAGTTATGCATACTCTGCCGGTTCGTCCGCAGTAGAGCAAGGTATCAATGTTAACGAGATCACTTTCGTAAACGGATTTAAGAACAATGACGATAAATTCTGTTTTGATCAGGATATTGAGTTCAATGCCAATGGCGTAGGTACGGACGAAGTAACTCGCGTGGACTGGAACTTCGGTGATGGTATTTCACAAACAAACGGAGAACCGTTGACCACTCATAAATACACCAGCCCGGGTTGGTATGACGTGACGGCTAATCTGTATGGTCACCAAGTCTGCACAGACGAAAGCGAGCAGCCTCTCGGTTCTGTTTCCTTCTCATTCCGCGTAGTACGCGCTGATACGGTATTCGTAGATCCGCAGCCTACTATCTGCTTCACTCCCGAGGAGTACAAAGCCGACCCTGCGGGATGCGACAAACTCATTACTGAAGGAAAGAATGATACACTATGGGAAGAGCAAATCAATTGTTATGACACGCTGAAGATTAGACGGCAGACGTATGGTCTCGATACCGAATATGAGTACGAAGACGAAGGACGGGATAGCGCCATGGTGGACGGACAATGGTATTACTCGTCGCAAGATGTCGTGTACACCATTCCTAACAAGAAAGGCTGTGACTC
>JAGCFX010000010.1 GCA_017649925.1 Paludibacteraceae bacterium
GCTGTTGCTGCTGTTGGTCTTGGTTTTGTTGCTGCTGTTGCTGCTGTTGCAGCTGTTGTTGCTGCAACATCTCCATCGCTTTCACCAGATTATAACGGGTGTCATTGTCCTTGGGATTGCAACGCAGCGACTCTTGATAAGCGGCTACCGCTTTGTCATATTGCTGTTGCGCGAAGTTACAGTTGCCGATGTTATGCATCGCCTTGGCATAACGCTCCTTGTCGGATTTCTTATCCAGCATCTTTGCTGCCGTCTCAAACTCCGTCTGCGCGTCCGCGTACTTGTCCTGTTTGAAAAGCGCGTCCCCTAAGTTAAAATGCACTTCATAACTGTCTTTATTCTTCTCCAACCCGCGGCGGTAGTCCACTTCCGCTTCCGTATAGTTCTGCTTGCGGTAGTCTTTGTTGCCGCGACGCACATCACCCGCCTCACGTTGGGCAAATGTGCTGAGACTGCAGAGGATTAACAGCGTCGTAATGACATGACGACGAGTCGAGTCTCCGAAGATATCCAGTCTTGTTATCATTTTGTTCTTACGATTGAAAATAAAGTAGTCGATGACAAGTAACAATAATGCAATCAAAGCGAAGCTCTGGAACTGCTCGTTATAATCCGTATATACCTGCGTCTCAATCTCTTGCGTGCCGAGTTTGTCCAGTTCTTTCTGGATAGCTTTGGTCGCAGTGTTGGTGTTGTCGCAACGCACGTATATACCTCCGCCTGCTTGCGCTATCTCGCGACACATATCTTCGTTCAGACGACTGACAACCACGTTGCCCTCACGGTCTTTGCGGAAGTTGTTTGTGCCCGGCATCGGGATTGGACTGCCTTCGGGTTTACCGATACCTACTACCAGCACATGAATACCTTCTTCCTTGGCGCGTTTGGCTACTGCAACCGCATCGTCCTCGTGGTTCTCACCATCGGTGATGAGAATGATAGCACGACTGGCATCGGATTGTTCGCCAAAACAGCGGATACTGGTACTCAGCGCCTGTCCTATTGCCGTTCCCTGAGTCTTAATCAGCTCCGGTTTGATGGAGTTGAGGAACATTTTCGCAGATACATAGTCGCATGTGATAGGCAACTGAACAAACGCGTCACCGGCAAAGACAACCAGTCCCACTTTGTCGTTGACCATGTTATCCATCAACTTGCTTAACATCTGTTTAGCGCGGTCGAGACGGTTCGGCGCCACATCTTCCGCCAACATCGAGTTGGAGATATCCAGTGCCACGATGGCTTCTATACCTTGCCGTTTCTCCGTGCGCTCGGATTGACCGAACTGCGGACGGGCAGCAGCGAAGATAAGCAGCGTCAAGGCTACCATCACGATTGAGAACTTAACAGTAGGACGTACGCGACTGGCGTTCGGCATCAGCGTTTCCATCAGTTCCGGGTCGCCGAACTCCGCCAACTGACGTCTCTTATGACGCGTATATATCCAATAGGCTACCACAAAAACACCCACTAACGGCAGCAGCCATAACACTTCTATATGTGCAAATCTAAACATATCAGTTACTTATTGTGCGTAAAACGAAATACCTCAAAACGACTTCCAGCAGCAAGCAGATCAGTGCGGCCATCAGGAACGGAGCGAAGTTCTCCGTATGTTTGCTGTACTCGCGCACACGCAGTTTTGTTTTCTCCAATTGGTCAATCTGCTCATAGATCCGTTTCAGACTGCCGTTATCCGTTGCGCGGAAATACTGACCTCCTGTCGTCTCGGCGATGCGGCGCAGTGTGCCTTCGTCAAACTCCGAGTCCATCGTCATATATTGTACGCCCATCGGCGTATGAACCGGCACGCGCGTTTGACCGTAACTGCCGACGCCCACCGTATAAACACGGATGCCGAAGGTCTTGGCTATCTCTGCCGCTGTTTGCGGATCAATATCGCCGCGGTTGTTTGAACCATCGGTTAACAGAATTACCACTTTGCTCTTCGTCTCGCTGTCTTTCATGCGGTTCACTGCATTCGCCAAGCCCAGACCGATAGCCGTACCATCTTCAATCATGCCGTATTCTACGGATTTGAAGAGGTTCACCAGCACTGCGTGATCGGTTGTCAGCGGGCATTGTGTGAAACTCTCCCCGGCAAAAACGACAAGTCCTATCTGATCGTTCGGACGGGCAATCACAAAGTCCGACGCCACCTGTTTGGCGGCCTCCAGACGATTGGGTTTCAGGTCTTCGGCAAGCATTGTGCCGGATATATCCAGCGCCATCATGATGTCGATACCTTCCGTACTCTCCGAAGACCAACGGTTCGTCAACTGCGGGCGCGCGAGCGCGATACTTAATAAGGTGATGACCGCTACGCGTAACACAAACGGAACATGCAACAACCATATCCTCAGGCTCTTCGACTGCGCAGCAAGCGTTGAGGTATCCGAAATCTGAACACTCGCGTCCGACTTGCGCAGTTCGTAGATATACCAGCCGATAACGGGTATCAGCAGGAATAACAGGAATAAATATCCCGGATTAGCAAATGTCATACTTCGTCCTCCTCTTCTTTATTATCCGATTGGTCTGACTCCTCCGGCTGATCCGAAAGTTTTGTCTCCAAGACAAAGTCATATGCAGCCTTCAAGCCTTGTTCATTCTCATCGGGCGTGGTATGCCATTTGGCGAACTTCACGAGGTCAGCCAGTTGGAGCATGTTTTTCAGACGGTCAAACAGGTCTTTCTCTATCAGCGGCTTCATCGCCTGTAGTGTCTCATCACTCGTCTTCTCCGTGCTCTGCACGTCAAAACGACGACCGATATACTCGCGCACTACATCCGTCAGTTCGGTCTGATATTCCTTCACTTTACCGTCCTTCCATATCTTCGTGGCCTTGATCTCATCGAGTTTCTCCAAAGCCACCTCATCGGCAGGGCGCAGTAACTCCGAATTGACGGGTTCTTCTTCCTGCTTGCGGTTCTTCTGATACCAACGCCAGAGGAGATAAGCGCCCACGCCCAAACCGGCAATACTAAGCGCAAGGAGTATCCAGCGGATGATTCCCCACCACCAGATAGGTGCGCGTTCGATATCTTTGATATCGGTGATAGCGAGCGTTGTATCTATCTCAAACGGCTGAATGACATTCAGCGCCATCGGCTCTGTCCAGAATGTATCTTCGCCGCTTACTACCGCTATCGGCTGAATGGCGAAAAGCGAGTCTTTAAAACTCGTAAGTGTCAGATGTTGTTGCAGTTGCAGCCGACCATCCGGCAACGCAGTAGTGTCAATACCGGTGCGGTCCACTATCTCTATCTCCGGCTGAAGTGTTTCGCCGAAAACAGGCAGACTGACTTTCTCACTCGCTTCTTGCGTCACTTGCAAATGCAAAGCCGTCTGGTCGCCAAGCATCAACATCGTCGAGTCGATGCTTGCGCTCACCACTATTGCTAATAATAAGTTTATCATTGTTTAAACAGTCTCATTAATGCCTTCACATAGTCCTCGTCCGTACGCACGGAGATATTATGAATTCCCGTCTTCGTGTAGATGGCTTCGAGGGCATCCTGTTGTTCACGCCAAGCCCTGTTGTACGCCTCGCGAGTGCTTGCCAGACCGGTATCTGCCCAAACACGCGCGCCGCTCTCCGGGTCCCGCACTTTGAGCAAGCCTACGTTCGGCAGTTCAGCGTCACGACGATCATAGATCTGAATCGCACTCAAGTCATGCTTTCGGCTCGCGATAACAACCGGTGCCACTTCGCCTCTCTTGGCTGGTGTTGCCGTGAATTGAGAATCCATCATGTCGCTTATCAGGAACGCCGCACAACGTCGCTTCTGCGCATTGGTCAGGAACTGCAGCGCCGCGTTGATATCCGTTCCCTGATGTTCGGGTTCAAAACTCAACAACTCGCGGATGATATGCAGTACATGGCTCTTACCTTTCTTCGGAGGGATGAATTTCTCCACTTGGTCAGAGAAGAAGATCACGCCCACTTTGTCGTTATTCTCGATGGTCGAGAAAGCGAGCGTAGCAGCAATCTCCGCCATCGTGTCGCGTTTCATCTGACTCATCGTACCAAAATTACGACTTCCACTGACATCGACGAGCAGCATCACGGTCAGTTCGCGCTCTTCTTCATAGATCTTGATGTATGGCCTGTTCATTCGCGCTGTCACATTCCAATCTATAGAACGCACGTCGTCGCCCGGCTGATACTCGCGCACCTCGCTGAAAGCCATACCACGGCCTTTGAACTGGCTGTGGTATTCGCCCGCGAAGATATTGCGGCTCAACCCGTGAGTCTTGATCTCTATCTTCCGAACCTTTTGTAATAACTCTTCACTTGTCATAAATGACGTTGTTTTCGTAAACTACGCAAACTACGTTTACGGTACCTGAACCGCGTTCAGTACTTCCGTGATAATATCTTCGGTCGTGATGTTGTTAGCCTCGGCCTCGTAGGTCAGACCGATACGGTGACGGAGCACGTCGTAGCAAACGGCACGCACGTCTTCCGGTGTTACATAGCCTCTCCTATGAATAAACGCGTACGCACGCGCGGCTTTCGCGAGATTGATGGATGCACGAGGACTGCCGCCAAAAGCAATCATCTGTTTCTGTTCTTTCAGTCCGTATGCTTCCGGATCACGCGTTGCAAACACGATATCCACGATGTATTTCTCGATTTTCTCGTCCAAATACACCTCTTCTACAATCTTACGCGCCTTGATGATATCGGCGGTAGAGAGTATCGGTAGCACTTGTTTCTGCTCGCTGGAGATGTTCTGACGGATGATAGCCTGCTCTTCCTCTTTCTTCGGATAGCCGATTACCACCTTCAGCATGAATCGGTCAGTCTGCGCTTCCGGAAGCGGATAAGTACCTTCCTGTTCAATCGGGTTTTGGGTAGCCAGCACAAGGAACGGATCGTCGAGTTTGAAGGTCTCCTCGCCGATGGTCACTTGGCGTTCCTGCATCGCCTCGAGCAATGCGGACTGCACTTTTGCCGGTGCACGGTTAATCTCATCCGCAAGCACAAAATTAGCGAAGATCGGACCGCGTTTGGTCTTAAATTCTTCGCTCTTCTGACTGTAGATCTGTGTACCGATAACATCGGCAGGCAACAGGTCCGGAGTAAACTGAATACGGCTGAAATTAGCTTTGATAAGGTCGCTCAATGTCTTGATAGCCAATGTCTTTGCCAGTCCCGGCACACCTTCCAAAAGGATGTGTCCGTCGCTCAACAAACCGATCAACAGGCTCTCAACGAGATGTTTCTGACCTACAATAACTTGATTCATACCCAAAGTAAGGGCGTCTACGAACGAACTCTCGCGCTCTACGCGCTCTTGGAGTTCACGAATATCCACTGGATTTTGCATAAAATTATGATGTTAAAAAAATCTTACAATTTAACAGTCTGTAGTTACACTACAAATTTCGTGCCAAACCGCAACATTTGCAACATTTCTTTTGATATTCCCCGAATTATTTGCATATATGCAATTTTTGTAGTACCTTTGCAGCGGATTTAATCAACAGGGCATATGAAGCAGATTATTCGTTTTGTGTATTTTGCGGTATTGCTGGCAGCAGCGGTGGGTTGTAAGTCCACAAAGCCGGATGCTGAACCGCCGATGGAGACGCTGAAGGGCAAAGTGACGGCAACGGACGGAACAGCGCTGAAAGGTATCTATATCACGGTATATAGTGATACTACGCTGTCGCATCTGTATTACAACGAAGTGCGTTTTTCCGATGAGAAAGGCGAGTTCCTTTTCTGGGATGCTACCCATCAGAAACAGGCTAAAGACAACATCCGCGATGTATACGTGACCGCCACGGATACCACGGAAGTATATGAGACCAAGACCGTCCGCACACGAATAGTGTACGACCCGACATCGCTGGTAGGACAGGGAGAGGTCCAAATACAACTGGCGGCGAAAAAATAGACCGCCACTAACCTCCGAAGAGCGTCCGATTGGGCGCTTTTTTTATACCTTCGTATGACGGCGATTTTTATGCAAAATCTTAAAAATCGTACATTTTGCAAAGTCCATTTTACAATTCCACACACGCGCGACCTTAAAAATCGTATACTTTTTAATAACAATTGCTATTGTGGGGGTGCGCGAAAAGCAGTAATTTTGCACTCGATAAAATTTGTACCCTTTTGAACCCAAAAAACGCAACAATTTTAATAAAAATATTAATAATCGTCAATTTTTGAAGGTTTTTAAGGACGAACAAATCACCCAAGTGAAAATAAATTCAAAAAATAACAACAAAATGAGTAAATTTTTACAACGTGTATTAGTATGTTTAACGGTGGCAGTGATGCCATTCGTTGCGAATGCACAACAATTGCCGGACCCGGGCTTTGAGAACTGGAACGGTGAGAAGTTCGACGGAAACATCCAGCCGAAGTACTGGAACGGATCGAACGTAGAACAAGTAGGTTTTAAGTTTAACTTCATCACCCGTGAGACGGGTCACACCGGCTACTGCGCCAAAGTAGAGGACAAGGAAGTCGGTGCGATGGGTATCACCGAGGTAGGTCCGGGTTATTTTGCGCTCGGTAAGCCTTGGGCATATCTGCCGAGTATCACCGCCATCAACCAGGCAACTGCCGGAACGGAAGGCGGTATCTCGTTCACTTATCGCCCGGATACCATCTCCGTCTGGATCAAACGTACAGGTTCGGCTTGGAACAACGAGGACTTCCACGTGCTGTTCTACACATGGAAAGGAACGGCGCAAGGAACGAGTTACAAGGGAAAGAACGGTAACTGTACGTCCACCAACCGTACCAACGAGGAGTCGGATATCCGTATTGCGCTGGATGGAAACGAGTGCCAGACGACAACCGTGGGTCAGCAGATCGCCGAGGGTTGGCTTCGTGACCGCAAGCAGTACAATGATTGGACGAACGTGCGCGTGCCCATCTATTATCTAAACAACGATGTGCCGCAGATGTGTAACGTCATCTTCTCCGCAGGTAACTACCCTAACTTCCGCGCCAACAGCGGTCTGAACGAAGGTAACGCCATCTACGTGGATGATGTAGAACTGATCTACTCGTCCAAGATTGACCACCTCTTTATCGGCGGTAAGGAATGGAAAGGTTTCAACCCGAACAGCACCGAGGAACAGACGTATTCGGTAGGCCGTACGACAGAAGTGCCGGAGGTATACGGTATGCGTGGTACGGGTTCGCTGACCAACACCAAAGGTACGAAGGTGGACTTCCCGGGACGTAAGCTCTCCGGCAACGAGATCACAATCTCTTATGGTCAAGTGGACGGCACTCCGACGGTTATCACCGTCCGCGCAGAAGACGGTTCGTCCACAATGACTTATAAAATCAAGATGGTTCAAGAGCCTTCTGACAACCCACGTCTGAACACCATCATGGTTAACGGCGAGTCCATTAAGGGCTACAACGCATACGTAGGCACATACAACGTAGCGCTGCCTTACGGAACGACCGCTGCACCTGAGGTTACTTTCACTTACGCCGAGGATGGTCAGACTGCTGTGGTAACGCAGGCTTCTTCGCCGACTGGTACCGCCACTATTGTTGTGACCGCACCGGACAACAAGACGAAGATGACCTATACGATCAACTTCTCGGTAGCTCTGCTATCCGATAACACGCTGAAGGATATCAAGGTCAACGGAGAGAGTCTGCCGAGTTTCAACCCGACACTTTCATCCTATAAAGTAGAGTTGCCGCTGGGCACGGAGACAATGCCGACTGTAGAGGCCGTTTCCGCTTATCCCGCAGGTGCTCAGACTATTACATATAATGCTCCGGATAAGATCGATGGCGGTCAGTATCAGATTAGCGTAACTACTCCGGGTAACCAGAACCCGCGTGTATACAAACTGAACTTCAAGATCACCGCTTCATCCAACAGCAAGCTGCGTGACCTCCAGATGGGCGGTTATATCATAGCTTTCAATCCGGACAACACGACTTATTATGTGGACCTGCCAATGGGTACTACGGCGCTGCCGGAGATCACTTACGTGGCTGGTGACAAAGAGCAGACGATAACCGTCGAAGAAGGTGGCCTGAACGGAACAACGAAGATCACCGTCACTGCCGGTAACGGCACAAACACTACGGTATATAAGATTGTTTGCTCCACCAAGAAATCCGATGTATCTTATCTGAACGACATTCTCCTAGACGGTGTTTCGCTGCCGGGCTTTGATCCGTTTACCTACCGTTACACGGTAGATCTCGGTCTTGGTGCTACTACTATCCCGACCATCACTACCGTTCCGGGTGACCAGTATCAACCCGAACCCCGTATCGTGCTGGGTGCTATCAACGCGACGACACGTATCTTCGTGACGGCAGACGACGGCTCTACCTCGCTGTATGAGATCGTCTTCACCGTTAAACTGTCCAGCGTTTCTACCCTGTCGATGATTAAGATCGGCGGTGTGAACCTCGAGGGCTTTGATCCGGATATCACCGAATACAATGTTAACCTGCCGCAAGGCACGAAAGAACTGCCGACGATTGAGGCGGTCAAAGGAGATCCTTATCAGTCCGAACCGGTTATCCGCGAAGGCGGTATTGACGGCGACACGAAAATCACCGTACGTGCGCAAGACGGTTCTACAACGGTTTATATCCTGCATGTTTCGGTAACTCAGTCCTCCAAGACTACGCTGGATGCCGTTTATTTCGACGGACATAAGTTCCTTGGCTTCGACCCTGCTATCCGTGAATACGACAGCACACTGACCGAAGGTGTGACCAAAGTGCCGGTACTGACGTACGACTACGATGAGAGCCAGCAGAGTGTAGTGATGATGCAGGAAGGTTCAACCTACACCGTGCTCGTCATCGCAGAGAGCGGTGCTTCGGATACCTATGTCTTCCGTTTCCATGTACAGAAGTCCGAGAACGCCAAACTGAAGATGATCTATCTCGACGGCGACTCTTTGGAAGGCTTTGATCCGGAGATCAACAACTATTCCGTTGTGCTTACCAAAGCAACTTGTCCGATTATTACGGTGGACAAAGACCCGACACAACAAGTGACCATCACCACACCGGTATCGACTGGTGAGGCGCTTATCCGTGTACAACCGGAGTCCGGTGCGCCGATGGATTATACCATCACATTCGAGTCCTCGCTCCAACCGCTGTTGAGCACTATCAAAGCGGACGGCGTAGAGATAGAAGGCTTCGCAGAAGACAAATTCGATGGCTACACTGTTACATACTCGGGCGCAATGCCGGTTATTACCTTTGAGGTAAAACATGAGGGCACGAAAGCTTCGCTGGTAACCAACGCAGCGGGCGCGCGTATTTATACGGAAATCGCAGGCACGAAGAAAGAGTACGTCATCGCCTTTACCAAACTGGCTTCGTCTGACGCTACACTCACTTCTATCGCAGCCAACGATTCCATCTTTGCTGACTTTGCAAAAGACAAGCTGAACTACAATTACATACTGCCGACAAGCCAGGAATTCCCGGTTATCACCTATACGGCTTCCAATCCTGAGAAGCAGCATATCGTAGCCGGTCTTATTTCGCAATATGACTATGCTATCACTGTTATCGCAGAGAACGGCGCAAAGAACGAATATACGATTCATTATGTTTCCAACGCTTCTACCAACACTACGCCGGCAGAAGTGAAGATTGGTGACGAGATCATCGCTTTCGGCGAGAATGATACAATCGAAAAGACCATCACCAAAGGTAGCGACCTGCCTGAGTTGACCTACACGGCACAAGACAACCAAACGGTTATCTCCGCCCAAACCGGCGCACTCGAGCAACAGATGATCGTTATTGCCGAGGATGGTTCTTCTACGAAACAAGTCATCAAATACAACGAAGATAACGTAATTACCGCACAACTCAACGACCTGCACATCCTTAACGGAGAAAAGTGGGAACAAGTAGCGGGCTTCAAGAAAGATAGTTTCGTTTACAATGTTACTCTTCCGCGTGGAACGAAGAACGCACCTTGCGTTTGGGCAGTTGCCGGTCAACCGGGCCAAACCATCACGATAACCTATGGTAATGCGGATGGTCAGACCAACGTTCACGTTGTGGCTTCCGACAACTCGTTCGCTGACTACAACATCAACTTCACCGTAGCAAAATCGAACAACTGCAAGTTGGGCGACCTGCAATTGAATACAGATGAAGATGTGGAATTGCAACCTGCCTTCCATGCAGATTCTCTCAATTATGTAGTGGTAATGCCGTTTGGCGCTACCGCGTGCCCTGTACTCGAGTTTGAAAAGGCAAGAGATGAGAATAACGTTGAGATTGCAGAACAACGTATCGACATGATCTCCCGTCCGTTGGGCGACACCACAAAGATTATTGTAACTGCAGAGAACGGCGATTCTCGTACATACAATATCTACTTCAAAGAAACATTTGCGGAAGAGGCTAACCGTTTGGTTTCCATCTATATTCCGGAAATCGAGAATAACCTAAGTCTCAAAGACAAAACCAAACGTAATTTCGATGTTACGCTGCCTTACGGTTGCCGTAGCCTTACTGTCGAGTACGAGAAGAACTTCCCCGAGCAGACGGTATTTGTTCAACCGGGTGGTATTAACAATCCTACGATTTTGACCGTTAAGTCAAATCGTCCGGGCGAGGCAGACGAGGTATATACCATCAACCCGATTAAGACGACTCAGAATCCGGCTATTCTGACCGGTATTACTGTTGATGGCGAGGCGTTACCGGGATTTGATCCGAACCGTTTCACATATATTCTGAACCGCACGGCTACCACTACGCCAAAAGTAAAGGTAACTAAAAATTCAGGCGTAGAGTACGATGTTGAGACTGACCTCTACAAATGGATAGCTACGGTGGAAAAAGACGGGTTTGTTAATACCTATAAAATTTTCTTCCATTATCCGAATGATGTAATTCCTAACAATAATTTTACAAGTTGGACGAAGACTTCATCCGCGAACTCAGACAAACCGTCATCGTGGAATGCTCCGGGTGATTACATTGACACCTATTTATGGACAGCCAAAGCAAGTGATGTAATAAAGAAGGAGAGTAATACAGTTGTTCACCTCGTTACTGCATATTGGGCTGCGTTAGCCGGTCCGATTCCTTCGGTCCTCAACTTGGGCACAATGACTGCCAAATTTGCTGTGGCAGGCGGTACAACGGTAACTCCGTCAGGCTTTATCGGCTTCCATAATACACCGGATAAAGCAATCGTCAATTATAAATATACAAGTAAAGCCGGAAACGGTGCATTGTTCCGCTTTAAATTTGTGGATATTGATGGCGAAGAACACCTCTTTGATCACACCCAAACAAGCACTAAGAGCAGTTACGCAAATTACAATGTGCCCTTGACAACTGACGGTATGGCAGTGGCTGGATTGGATATTATCATTGATGCTACTGGACAATATCCGACGGCATCCTCTTCGGCTGATCTGTATGTGGATTCCATCGCATTTACTTATAACTCCACTCCTAAGGATGCTAAAGTAAATGGCATTGATGCTGTTTTGAATGATAAGAAATTCACGGTAACGCTTACTGATCCGGAGGATGTGAATATCCGTTCATATGAGTTCAACGGTGAGGTATCCGACCAGGCACAGAAACTGACTTGGGGCGCATGGAGCACTTCCGGCAACCCGAGAGTACGCACTGCTACCATCATTAACTATGCAGAGGATGGCACATCGACAACAGGCTACACTCTCGAAGTAAAACGTCCGTTGTGCTCGAAGGACTATCTAAGCAATTTGTTGATTGATGGTGCTCAAATCAGTGGTTTCGCAGCCAATACATTGAACTACGAGATTACTTTGCAACCGAAGCAACAACTTCCTGATATCTATCCGGTACCGGCTTCTTCACTGCAAACCATCACGACGAACTACGATGCTTCGAGCAAGAAGATGACCATCACCGTCACATCAGAAACCGGCAGCGTCAAAACCTATACTATTCAGTTTAATGTGAACTTGAGCGCCGATGCTACATTGGCAGGCATTGCCGCCGGCAAGCAAGCGCTGGATGTTACGCAGCATGAGTTCACGCTGGAAGGCAAGAACATGCCGATTATAACGTTCACCAAGCAGTCTGACCTCCAAACGGTTTCGCTCATCAATGGTGTTATCACCGTTACCGCCGAAGATGGCGTGCACACCGGGATTTATACCATCGAGTGTAAGGAAACGATTCCTCCGAGCGACAACCAATTGGCAACTATTACACGCGAACTGGAGCGTATCAAAGATTTCGATGCAGGTACGTTTGATTATAATGCAACGTATAGTGACAACGTTGGCTTCGAGCGTAAGGGCTTGCAAGAGGCTGACGCTATCGTGGAAACGTTGACCGATGCTTACATGAGTATCGCTGTCAACGGCATCAGCACCTATACGATCACCTACCCGACTGAGGCTTCTGATGATGCTGATTTGGCAGACATCCTCTATAACGGCGTATCGTACGACCAGTTCTCGCCGCAACAGGTTGATTATGAAGAGGAGACCGATGATCCGGTTGACGTGAAATTCATCCTCAAAGAGAAAGTACAGAAACTCGAACTTGATATGATTCGTACGCGCGGTGCTCTTTATACCAAGGTAACCGCTAAAGTAACTGCTGAAAGCGGCAGAGAGAAAACGTACACCTTCATTATCAAGCCCGAAAGCTCTGTCATCAACACCCTCGCTTGCATCAAGGTTGCCGGCGACACGCTTGAGGACTTCTTCCCCGAGAGAACCAACTACGTTTACAATATTCCGGTGGCTACGCCGAAACTGGCTGAGCCGAACATCCCGAACGTAGAGTATGTCCTCGGTCAAGAGAGTGAAACGGTCGAGATCATTCCGGCTACGAAGATTGGTGAATATACCCAACTCATCGTAACGCCGGAGAATGGCGACATCACAAAGCAGAAGACCTACAAGATCCAGATGGTGGCAGAACCGTCGCGTAACGCCGAACTGAAGAACATCATCGTGAATAGTGAGCCTGTCAAGAACTTCAAACCGTCGCGTACCTACTATTCAATGCAGGTTGTGGGTGACCAAGTGAAAATTGACTACTCGCTCGGCGATCCGTTCCAAACGGTTGAAGTATCCGAAACGACCGATGCTGAGGGCACCATCATCAAAACGCTGAAGGTAACAGCACAAGACGGCGTTACTGTTCGTGAGTACGAGATTGAAATCTGGAAGGCTGTTAAGTCCAACAACGCTAATCTTGAGGACATCCTCTTCAACAATGCGCCGATGTCCGCTTACAAAGAGGGTCTCTACTTCAGCGAGAAGAACTATAACTACGTTATCCCGGTTCTCTCTACGGACACGCTGCCTGATATCTCTGCTAAACTGCAGGAAGACGCACAGCGCATTGAGATCACCAGCGTGGATGGTACGGAAGGTATCGTGAAGACCATCATCGTTACGGCTGAAGACGGCACAACGAAGAACGAATATACGCTGCTCTTCAAGCGTACCAAGTCCGACAACACGAAGCTCGAGACGATCCGTATCAACGGTGTGGCATTGGCTAACTTCGCCGATACTATCCACGAGTATGTTTATCCGCTGGAGGTAGGCGTTCGTAAGTTGCCGCTCGTCACCCCGATGAAGGGCGAACCGGTTCAGACCGTATCGCAGACGCAGGATAGCCTCACTACTATCATCACCGTCATCGCAGAGAACGGTGCGAAGGGCGAGTATAAAGTTCGCTTCGAATACACCCTCTCCGATATCGATGTACTCAAGAGCCTCTCTATCATCGGTGAGCAAAACGATATCGATGGCTTCCGTCCGGATAGCTTCCGCTACTCGTACATCCTGCCGATGGGCGTTCGTGAGGCTTACGAGCTGACCTACGAAAAGGGTTACAAAGACCAGAAAGTGGAGACCTCGGTTGTCAAAGAAGGACTCCATACTATCTACCACTTCACGGTTGAGGCGGAGAACGGTAGCAAAAACTTCTATACCGTCACCTATGAGATGCAGCGTTCTAACGTCGATACGTTGATCTCCATTACCTTGGGCGGTAAGCCGATGGTTGAGTTCGAGCCGCGCACGAATGACTACACCGTTGTTCTGCCTCATGGCACGAAATCCAACCCGACGGTAGAGGTTGACTCGACACTCTACGGCGATCCGTACCAGAAGGTTGAGATTGACTCTACGAAGAACTACACCAAGGTGGCTGTCATCGCTGAGGACCAGCACCAACGTGTGTACACCATCCTCTTTGAGATCGCGCGTAGCAACAATGCCGACCTCGCAGGTATAGCTATCGACGGTACGCTCCTCTCTGACTTTGACGAGGACAAACTCAACTACACCGTTGCCCTGCCGTACGATGCTACGTCCCTGCCGAACGTGACATACTCGCCGGTAGAGGATGAGCAGATTATCAAAGTAAGCAAAGATGGTGCTACCGTTTATATCGAAGTGCTCGCAGAGGACCGTGTAACGAAGAAGACCTACGTTGTCAACTTCGTACGCGCACTCTCTTCCGAGGCACACATCAATATGATCTATCTTGACGAGAAACCGATTGAAGGCTTCATGCGCGATATCTACGAGTACCCGGTTGTGCTGCCGTACGGTACGGAAGAACTGCCGCAAGTATCTTACCTCTTGGCAGACACAACAGCCAAAGTGGATACCATCTGGTTCGGCGATATCCTCACTCTCCGCGTCACCTCGATGGACGAGACCGAGCTTGAGTATGTGATTAACTTCACGCGTGCTCTCTCGCCTGTAAGTTGGCTCGACGGCATCATCATCAAGGGTGAACCGCTGGAGAACTTCCATCAGGATACGCTCGTCTATAAGATCACCTACCCGATCGGTACGCCGACAAGTGAGTTCCTCACAGCAGATGATATCACTTACATCAAGGCCGATACCGCTGAGACCGTCATCGTAAACATGCAAGGAGATGACATCACCCTTGTGGTAACAGCCGCCGACGGCGAGAACTCTACGGCTTATGTCATCCGTCAGTTCGTTGCTCTGCGCAGCAATAGCCTCTTGAAGGCCATCATGATCGACGGTAAGATGTTACCGCACTTCGCTGACAGCGTCTTCACTTACGAGTATATCCTCGCCGAAGGTACGATGATTCCGGAGATCGTAGCAGAGCCGCAAGACTCCGCAGCGACATGGGATCTGACTAAGGGTGATATCGGTAAAGAGACCATCGTCTACGGTATCGCTGAGGATGGTTCCGAGACTCAGTATAAGATCTTGTTCCGTTACTCGACTATCAACGAAGGTCTGGATGCTACGTTCAATGACGTGCTTGTCAAAGTCGTTGGCTCGCAACTCTTCGTGGCTACCATCCGTAAGAACGTATCCTTCGCGCTCTATGATCAAAGTGGCCGACTCGTATACTACAATAGTGTACCGGTTGCTGACCCGAACGCTTCGGATATCTACTACGACCCGCAGTCCAAAGAGGTGCTCAACGATGTTACCGATGCTGACTCCGGACTCTTCATCGACATCAACCAAGGACAGATCTACTTCTACTCCTTCTACGTTGGTGACAAGCAGAAGATCAAATCCGGCAAACTCATCGCAGTGCCCTGATAATCAGAGTCCTGATATACGAGAAAGAAGCGCAACACCCCTGCGCTTCTTTCTTTCTCTATAAATAGTATAATGTTCTAAATTCCTAACGAGCTCTCATCGGAGGCATATCGCACTTTCATCGAGAGCACAATGTTGTATTTTTTTTCGCTTTTGTCCTTCAACTTTGGGCTTTTGATTGAAAAAGTGCAAATTAAATTTGCATATTTGAAAAAATTGTTGTACCTTTGCAGCCCAATTGAAAAACACAAGGGTTTGCATGTTTGGTATATTCAATGACAACTTCCCTCCGATTCTCGACGGTGTGGGTATGACGGCGCAGAACTACGCCTATTGGTTGAATGAGAAAGGCTATGACGTCGCGGTCGTGACGCCTTATGCTCCTAAGTCGGAGAGCGTTATCAATGCCGCAAAATATCCCATCTATCGTTATCCCTCTATCCCTATTCCTTTCCGCCCGCCCTACCGTTTCGGCATGCCGTATATATCCCCGCGTTTCTGGCATCAATGGCGTCAGATGAAGTTCGAACTCATTCACGCGCATTGCCCCTTCACGACGGGTGATTTGGCGGTGCAGGCCACGCGCAGGCAACAGATTCCTCTTGTCGCTACCTTCCATTCCAAATACCGCCAGGATTTCGAGCACAACGTGCCCAACAAGCACGTGGTGGATTTTATGGTGAAGCATATCATCCGTTTCTTCGAGATGGCGGACGAGGTCTGGATCCCGCAAGCAGCAGTAGAGGAGACGCTCCGCGAGTACGGATTCAAAGGGCATGTCGAGGTTGTCGAGAACGGCAATGATTTCTATACGCCTACGGCGCAGATCGAGGCCATGCGCGCGGATATGCGCGATGAGTTGGGTCTTGAGCCTAACGAGACCATGCTGCTCTTCGTTGGACAACATATCTGGGAGAAGAACATCGGCTTTATCCTCGATTCGCTCGCGCTCATCAAAGACCTGCCGTTCCAACTCTTCATGGTCGGTACAGGCTATGCCGTACGCGAAATTCGCCATCGTATCAAGCAGTTAGGTCTCTCGCATAAAGTGACCATGCTCGGAAATATCCACGACCGCGAACGTCTCAAGCGTATTTACTCTGCGGCAGACCTCTTCATCTTCCCGTCTTTGTATGACACTTGCGGTCTGGTGGTGCGCGAAGCGGCAGCCATGCACACACCATCACTCATGCTCGCAGACTCTACGGCGGCTACCGCTATCCATGACGGCGTTGACGGCTTTGTTACGCCCAATTCCACAGAGGCGTACGCCCAACGCATCACCAAACTGATGGAGAACCCCGAACTGCTCAGCCGAGTCGGCGCAAAAGCATCGAAGACTATCTCCCGTTCATGGGAGAGCGTCATCGATGAAGTGATACTCCGATACAGAGATATTCAAGCATCGTATAAACTCAAACATGGAAAATAGTCACGTATGAAAATGCTCTATTTATTCCTTTTTATGCTCGTTCAGCAGGCCATGTCCGTCGCCGGACAGTTGTTGTTGAAGATGGGCATGGCAGCCGAGACCGGCTTTAGATGGTCGTGGCGCAACGTAGGACATCTGTTTATCAATCTATACCTTCAGAGCGGCTTATGGCTTCTCATTGCAGCGAACGTCTTCTGGCTTTGGCTGCTTAATAAATATGCGTTCTCGCTAGTCTATCCGCTGACGAGTCTCGGCTTTGTCTTCAGCGTCATCTCGGGCATGATTGTCTTCCATGAGCACGTGGCTCCTATCCACTGGTTAGGCGTGTTGCTTATTATGGCGGGTTGCATCTGTATCGCAAAAGTGGTATGAAATCGAATCGCGCCAACTGGATCATCTTCGGGCTCTTTTCCCTCATGGTCTTTGCCAAGACCCTCCTCTTTGACCATTTTGCCTTCCGGGAATGGAGTTTTGAACCTTCGCTGCTAAGCCTACTCTGCAAACTTGCAGCGGCAATGTTCTTCGGCTCTTTCATTTTCCTTCTGCGCGACAAACGCTGGCTTATTCTCCTCTCTGTAGTGCTTGATACATGGTTCATTGCCAACCTCGTGTACATGCGCAACAACCATATCCTGTTGGATGGAGAAGCGTTTAATATGGCGGGGAATCTGCACGGCTATTTCTGGTCCGTACTTATCTATATTGAGTGGGGAATAGATCTGATTTTCTATGGTATAACAGCACTCTTCTGCCTTATCTTTCTCTATGCCAAGAAGACCGAACGTAGTTGGCGTTCGTGGCTCGTGACCTGTCTGATAGGTCTGCTGCCCTTGATATATGAACGTACCACGCATGTTTATGGGCAGAACTTCCCCAAGACCGTTGCCTCCACTTCCGTTCTCTACGCGCCCTATTATATCGTAGCGGACTATCGCCTGATGATCAACGGTATCCAGCCCGTTCGTCCTATGAACGAAGAAGATATGGCTCAAGCAGCCCTTCTTAACCAAGGACAAGACTCCATCACTCTTGATAGTCCGCTTATAATCGTTTTATTGGAGAGCCTCGAGAATTGGGTACTCACGCCCGAGATCATGCCTAATCTCTACCGCCTAACTACCAACGACCATGTCTTCTACGCCAATCGTATCCACACGCAGATAGTTGGTGCGCCATCGGCAGATGGACAGATGATCGTCAATACCGGTCTGCTTCCTATCACGGCCGGCGGAACATGTCTGCATTATGCGCACAATACCTATCCCGCGGTGATGAAACTGGCGCCGGACAGCGCTATCTGTCTTCTTCCCCACGATACTTGCGTATGGAATCAGACCGCAATGTCACCCGCCTACGGCTACGACTCCACGATATGCTATCTGGATATCGACACCATCCTCTTCCGCAAACTCGATAGCCTCGTGGACCACGGCTACCGTTATATCCAATGCATCACGCAGTCCACGCACGCACCTTTTGTCAACGAGAAATACAGTCATCTCGAGTTGCCCGAATCGATGCCGTGGGTGATGTATAACTTCATCCGTGGTTTTAACTCTTTGGACGATGGACTCGGATACCTCGTGCGTAAGATAGAGACGGATTCCGTACTGCAGCAATATACCATCGTCATTACCGGCGATCATCGAATCTTGCATTACGAAAAACGCCAACAGATGCAGCGTTATGCGGACAAACATAACATGCACCTCACGCCTTCGGATGACTGCCTGCCGCTTATCATCTATTCGCCGCGCATCTCCGGCAACCCGCGTTATACGGCAGATGCTTATCAGATGGATATTTATCCCACTTACATGCCGCTCATCGGCGCGGGAGACTTTCACTGGCAGGGCTTCGGCGTCAACCTGCTGGACAAACAACAAAGCGCCATCTCTGAAGATGACGCCTATATCCTTTCTGATAAGTTAATCCGCAACAACTACTTCGCGCATTAACTATCAATTATCAACTATCTCCACCTATACCCGATCTGCAGACTCACCGACTGCGGATAGATAAGTGCGTCCGCCACTTTCGTTCCCTTCATCTCTTTGTAGAATCCGGCAATGTCGGAGAAACTGACTTTGTACGTAGCGTTGATGAACATGCCGAAGTAGCATTCATAGCCCACCATCACACAAACACCGAAATGGTTGTTATGCAAACTATATAGCCGGCTATAGTCGTATTTGTCCTCTGCTAACAACTGACTCGTCGAACTCGTTGCGCCGGCAGTAGCGGGCGACTCATCAAGGTTGCTGTATTTGTCCTTCACGTTCGACGCGAAAGTGAAATGCGTAAACAATCCGCCTCCAAAGAGGATATACCCTTGCTCCAATGAACCGTAACGCCCCAGAAAATAAATAGGAATCTCTGCGCCGAATGACCAAAGGTGGTTCGTTGTGTCGGTTGCCTCGAAATGGTTTTGATGTGCAGTAAAAATAACCTGCGGTTGAACCACAAAATGTTTGGCCACATTGAAATTCAAAAAGCCGCCCAACTCTGCGCCGACACGCATGTACGAACTCATCGTATGGTGATCGCGAGTGATGATGAAGTTGCTCATATTGCACCCTGCGAACAAACCACCGGATACAATCCTCGGCAGTTGTTCTTGGTCGATGGAGTCAAACTTATGCTCTGTATTGAAATCCACGAGACGCGCCTTCGCATCTTCCATCGATTGCTGAATCTTGATATCACTCTGTGCCCTCACCATAAAAGGCAGCAAGAGCATTATGATAAATAATATGTGCTTCATACAGTTCATTATCCTATAACGAGAACCTCACTGTTATCTTAACGCCGTTACGCCCCCAAGCGCCTATACGCCGGCGGCCGTGAATCATTACCGGACTGCCGTCTTCATTGAAAGCCGGTCTATAACCCAACGTCGGTTTCTCCGGGTCGATTGGCTCCATCTTCTGGATCATATAAGGTAATTCATAGTCGTTATACGTGATACGGCGGATATAATCAATACGGATGAACTTAAAGATATTCTCAAAGCCCGCTGTCACCTCCATATACGGCAACTTACCAATCGGCGAACAGGTGCGGTAACCGTCGCGTATATAACCGTCATGGTCAAACGCATTGTCCTGTATAGTGCCGAAATCAGAGTGCGGGAACTCATACAAACCCGTTCCTGTTTCCAGATATGGATTGTTCTTCTTCGTCAAACCACCGTAAACGCCCGAGAACGAAACCACACCGCGTAACTTCAACTTGTTGATGCCCGGAATACGGTTCAGTATCCAGCCTTTGAAGAAATACGTCGCGTATAGCGATACATACTCGTCCATCAGAAACTCCATCGGTTTCATCAGGTTAAACGCACGGTTCGCGAGGAAGATACTCGTACTGCTCTGCGGAATATAAAGATGCGTGAACGGCGTCTTTTGCCATACCATTCCTGTCTGTACGCGTAAGTCGAGGTGTCCGAATGCCGAGAACCAGAACCGTTTGTCAAATAGGAACTCCGTACGGTTGTAGATAAAGCCGTCTCCGCCGTTATGACGGTCATCCAGATAACCCACGTAGTGCGTTAACTTGAACGTCGGCGCATCTTTGTCAATGGCGAACGGACTCTCAATACCCATGCGGTCGATATACACGCGGCTACCCGGAGAATACTGGAACTCGATCATACCCTCATAGTTACGATACGAACCAATAGACGACATGTTGTTGCTCCACGTTGAGTCAGCGTTCATTGTCCAATTCATACGGTTGTACCTCAGCGCACCCGCCGCCTCGTTGTTCGTGAAGTCAAATGCCGTCTTAATGGAGAACTTGTTCCGCCACTCCTTCATATATTCCAGTTTGGCATGGAAGACATATTGGCTAAAGCCGAGCGTCGGCGTACTCGTTGGAATAGACATCAGAATATGGTCGCGACGAATGACATCGGTCAATTGTCCCGGCTCTTCTACGTCATATTGACCCGTCAACTGTATATGATGCCGTAGTCCGTCATAAGGCTGACTCTTGTGTTTGTCGAAGGTATAGACGAGCGTTGCGCTGTATTTCGGTCGTAGGTCCGTCGTGCCGAAAGCCGCATAGCCGCGGAAGAAGAACTGAGGATGTAATTTAGCCGTACTCACGCCGCCGATGCGAATACGCACACCCTCTAACATGTTCCAACTGACGAACTGATAGATAGGGCCGAAATCGAACTTGCTGTCATCGAGGTCACGCGCCGGAGTGGTGGCGACGAACTCAGAGGTGACAGCATTACCGAAAGCAATCAGCGATGCCAGTTTTGGATCAGACGTCACCTCTTTCACTAGGTCGTAAACCGAGTTCTCATACCATGTCAGCGGCTCAGGACGCAGACTTTCCCATGCTTTTGCGCCCAACCGCTCGGCCGTCGAGTCGTTCGTATCGACTTCAGTCGCTGTCAGACTTGAGAATGTCTCCTTGGGGACAGGCGTTTTCAAATCCCAATCGGTATAGATCTTCGTCTGCCGCGCTAAGATACCACGCGTGTTGTTCATAATGTAGAACTTCGCGTAAGTATTTGTTCTGTCCGGCGCCCAAAGACCATTGTCCAACTGCTTGTAACTATGTTCGATGGAGAAGTTGCTTACAAAATTGAGGTTGATATCCGGTGGAACGTTGATAGCATATTTCTTGATCCGGAATGTGCTGTCGTTCACGATGTATAGGTGTCCCGTAAAACCATAACTCTCTGAGTTAACAGGAACAAACGCTAAGTCAATACACGGATAACCGTCCACCATGATGGTATCCATGATATAGTATTGGTAGAACGTCACGGCGAGCGTCGAAGACAACGGCGACACGAAGCGGTTAAACAGCAGATTCATACTGTTGTCGTTGATATCCACATCGCGGAATACAGCGTTGACATTCTCTTGGAACGAACCCGGTGTCACTAAGTCTTCCACGCCGAAAATACGTTTCTTCTTCAAAATCTTTTTCTCGCGGTGAGGCTTACGTTGGTAGTACTCGTCGTTCAAATGCTCGCGGATACTGATCGTGATGCTCGGATAAACACCCGTCGTATCAATATATTTTTGCACGAACTTAAAATTGCGCCAAAGCGGCTTCTCCCAGTTAACCTGCACATTATCAAGTGCAAACGACATACGCGAGTAACTCTCTGCCGTATATTGGTCCACCGTCCGGACGTTAAATGAATCCTTGTTCGCGATGACGTTCTTGATCAACTCCACCGCTGGATTGCCTTTGCGTTTGTAGTCACGTTTGCGATGTTTCGGCGTCACAACGATATCTTGCAGTCCGTACACATCAGGCGTCAACTTCACCTTCACATCTTTGCGATTCTGGCCCTTGCGAAGCGTCAACATCTCCGTCTTATATCCCAACATCTGGAAATGCAGCGTAGTGTAGCCTTCGGTGTTGCTGATGTGGAATTTGCCGTCGATGTCGGACGTCGTACCCACTTCCGAAGCCACCATACCTTTGTTCGTCGTCGATTTGAGGAAGTAGATCTGCACAAAAGGCAGCGTCTCGCCGGTATCGCCGTCAACCACCACGCCCGATATACTCGTGCGTGAAGCCGTTTCCTGCGCCATTCCCGGAACAAAGAATAAGAAACAAAGCGCCAAACCTAATATGCAATTTTTTATTTTCACTTCTTCTTTCGTTTCACGTCTCCCGTCTCCGCGAACTCCACAAGGTTCTCCAAGATCACTTTAAATCGCCATTCTATTGCATTGTGCCATACTTTGTCGGAGATGAAAAGTGCCAGCATCTGACCAAACGTGAAGTCAAACGTAAAATGTACTTGAGTGGTGGTAGGACCCAGCGCTTTCAGCTCAAAGATACAATTGCCGCCTTCGAGCAACGAACCGCTGTAGGTCGCGGTCATATGTGATGTGCTGATCTGAGGAAGGGTTTTGGAACAGACATGCTTGCAATGAGTTCCCAGATGCGTGTCTTTCCACCAACGCACACCTAACACGTAGATATCAATCGCCACATCACCCGTCAGAGTCTTTGGATCATAAGTGCGGTCTTTGTAGCGCAACTGAATAGCATCGCGGCTCTCTTTGGTCTTCTCTTTCTCCGTCTTTTCCTCCTCCAAACCCAGATAAGCCCAGTCAAAAAGCGAATCCGGACAGGCTTGAAACTCCCGGCAGAAACGATGCGCACTCTGTTCCATCGCCTGAATAGGAGCATGGCATATCGTGTCAAGAATCACAACGCGGTATTTGGAACCGGCTGTAACAAACGAGGAAAATACCGCACCTACGACAACAAGAAACAAACGCCTCACTCTTGCTGTTTTAAGCTCTGTTCGTGAATCAAATCCCATATACGTTCGATGAATTCGCTGGGTAATCCCAACTTTTCACTCTTCACTTTTAACTTTTCACTAATCGCCTTATATCTCTCCGGTTGCAGAGCTGCTACGCCGTTCGCCTTTTTCCAAATGCCGATTCGACGACTGACGTCCATACGCGATGCGATAGTTTCCCACAAAGTATCGTCCAACTCGTCAATTTCTGCCCGCAACCACTCCAACTCTTTGGACTCATTAGATGGGCAAATCAGACTGGCGAGACAGAATCGAGAGAGTATCGAATCGAGACTATCTCGGAATTCTCTCGGAGTCATCTGCTGCGCAGCATCGGATAATGCTTGCGATGGATTACAATGTACTTCCGCCATCACGCCGTCCAATCCTAACTCGACCACTTTCGGCAACAACTCAGGTACTTTCGCCGCATCGCCGCTCATATGACTCGGGTCCAATAACATCGGAATATCCGGCCGAGCCGTGCGTACTATATGTGCCATCGACCAACATGGCTTATGGCCACAACCGCGGTGAACAGCCATCACTGGCACACCGGTTTTCTCCAAACGCTCTATATTCCCAATCCACAATCCCGCATCCGCATTCACCGGATTCTTTATAAGAAGTCCTACAGGCGCAGCCGGTCTTACAGCGTTAGCGGTCTTACAGTGCAACGGTCTTACAGCGAAGCGGTCGATCGCTTCCGCTATCGTTTGAACCGCAAGCGGATTAGCACTTGTTCGCGCTCCAATCCACAAATAATCCACTCCCGCTTTCAGCGCCGCCGTCACATGTTCCGGCGTCGCCACTTCCGTCGCAATAGCTACTCCATAGGTTCGTTTTACCTCCGCAAGCCATTGCAATCCCTCTTCTCCCGCACCTTGAAAACTGCTCGGACGCGTACGCGGTTTCCATACGCCCGCGCGAAAAATAAAAGAGGAAACACCGCACGCCTCTTTCAATTGGCGCGCAGTGTCCAACACCTGCTCACGGCTTTCCGCCGAACAGGGACCCAATATATAAATGGGATTATTGATTACTGATGATTAATATATCAACTGCAGATGGAAGCGCATGTCTCCCGGCGCAAAGCCCGTGTAGTAGAAGTCGCTCATTGTCAGCGTCAACTCTACGTAGCCGATACCCGCCATGTAATCAATCAATTGCTGATAGTACACTTGAGTCGTTGTGCCGTTTTCCGTTACGTCTTGCCACAAGAAAAGTGTCTCCGGAAGAGCGGTTTGGAACTCGTTATCCGTACCTACATTGTAAATGCGGTGAACGTTTACATTACCAAATGCCAACACTTCTGATGTCAACTCAGGAACATTGAAACGCACATAGTACTGCTGGGCGGTGTTGTCAAACTTCCAGTCTGCTGCAGGAACAATCAAATCGATAGTTTGTTTGTGCAGATGTTCGTGTTTCTCGCAATCATAGACCTCATACTTACAACCTGTCATCAGAGTTCCCATTACTGCGAGCAAGCCAATAAATAGATATTTTCTCATAATTAAACAAATTTATTTGTTTTCAATTCCAATTCGGCCGCAAAGATACTGCTTTTTTTTCACATACACAAATATTATGCCAAAAAATTAAAAATTATTTGTATATGTCGAAACTTTTTTGTATCTTTGCGCCCGATTTTGAAAAGAGACATGAATATTCTTGTTACCGGAGGAGCCGGATTTATCGGCTCCCACACTTTGATTGAATTGTACAAGGCCGGACATACCGCCTTGGTAGTGGATAACTTGTACAATTCCAACCCTGAGGCTTTGCGGCGTGTTGCGGAGATTATCGGCGTTCCCGAGATTCCTTTTATCAAAGCCGACATTCGGGACCGAGAAGCGCTTGAAGATATCTTCTCTGCGCATCGCTTTGATGCCTGCATACATTTCGCGGGACTGAAAGCCGTCGGAGAATCCGTTGCCAAGCCGCTGGAGTACTACGAGAACAATATGAACGGCACGTTTGTATTGCTCGACGTAATGCGCCACCATGGATGCAAGAATATCATCTTCTCCTCTTCGGCTACTGTTTATGGCGATCCGGCCATCATTCCCATTACCGAGGAATGCCCTAAAGGACAATGCACCAATCCTTACGGGCAAACGAAATCGATGTTGGAGCAAGTGATGATAGACCTGCAGAAAGCTGACCCGGAATGGAACTTAGTGCTGCTGCGCTATTTCAATCCCATTGGCGCGCATCCCTCCGGCCGCATAGGCGAAAACCCGAACGGTATCCCTAACAACTTGATGCCGTACATCACACAAGTAGCTGTCGGCAAACGCGAGCGGCTCGGTGTCTTTGGTAATGACTACCCCACTCCCGATGGCACAGGTGTGCGAGACTATATCCACGTAGTGGACTTAGCGTCAGCTCATGTTGCTGCTTTGAAAGCCATTGAACGCAAACAAGGATTGGCGATATATAATATCGGTACGGGACATGGCTATTCGGTTTTGGAGGTCGTCAACGCTTTCATACGCGTAAACAAAGTTGATATTCCTTACCAAATCATGCCTCGCCGCGCAGGCGACATAGCAATTTGCTACTGCAACCCGGAGAAAGCAGTCAAAGAACTCGGATGGAAAGCACAGTTCGGCATCGATGAGATGTGTCGAGACGCATGGAACTGGCAGAAAAACAATCCGAACGGTTATTGAAAAAAATGAAAGAACTAATCGATAAGGCAAATAATATTGTCATTTTAACGCATATGGCGCCTGACGGCGATGCGATGGGCTCCGCGTTGGCGATGTGGCACTATGTGAGGAACGCGGAGCGGTCAGTACATGTCATTGTGCCTAATGCATTTCCGGCATTTTTCAACTGGATGCCTGGAGCGGCACAGATTTTGATATACGAGAAACAAGGACGCGAATGCGATGCGCTGATAGCCGCAGCGGATCTGTTTATATGCACGGACTTCAACGACCCGAAACGTATTGGGCCTGTGGGAACAAAGATGCTGGAGAATAAATGCCCGAAGATACTGATTGACCATCATCTCAATCCTACGGATTTTGCGGATGAGATTCACTCCCACCCCGAAGCATCGTCCAGTTGTGAGATAGTATATCGGCTCATCCAAAATAGTCTGAATACGGATATTGCGACCTGCATATACACAGGCCTGATGACAGACACCGGCAACTTCAGTTTCAACTCAACGAACGCAGAGTTGTACGATATCATAGCTTCTCTTATACGCGCGGGCGTGAAGAAAGACGAGATATACAATGCGGTGTTTAACCAGTACTCCACCGACCGCGTGCGCCTCACGGGCTATGCACTATACCGCAAGATGCGGATCTACCCGGAGTACCACTTGTCGCTTATCACGCTTAGCGCCGATGAGTTGGACCGCTATCATTATCAAGTGGGCGACACGGAAGGACTGGTGAATATGCCTCTGCAGATTGCTGATGTCTATTACTCGGTCTATATGCGTGAGGAGCGCCCGAAACCCGGCACACCCAAACCGCGGATTCGCATCTCGTTCCGCTCGCAAGGAGACCGACCGGTGAATATTTGGGCAAGCGAGGTATTCCACGGAGGCGGACATATGAATGCCTCCGGCGGAGAAATCTTCGGAACGATTGAACAGGCAGTGAAACTTTTTGAACAAACATATACTAAATATTTGAAGAAATGAAAAAAAGCATTTTTGTGATGGCCTTAGCGGCAATGAGTATGACCGCGATGGCGGACGAGACGCTCATGACGATTAACGGTAAACCCGTGAGCGCAGAGGAGTTCATTTACATTTATGAGAAGAACAACCAGGCGGGTGCCATTGACCCGAAGTCAAAGGACGAGTACTTGGATATGTTCATCAACTTCAAACTCAAAGTGGCGGAAGCCGAGGCACAAGGCATTGATACCACGGAATCCTTCAAGAAAGAACTGAAAGGTTACCGCGGTCAGGCAACGCCGAAGTATCTGCAGGACAACGAAGCAATGGATAGTCTGATTGAGTTGAGCTGGCGTCATATCTCGAAAGACCGCCGTGCGGCGCATATCGCTATTCAGTGCCCGGCTACAGCTGACGAAGCGGCACAGAAAGAGGCTTTGGACAAGATCAACGAAGCGCGTGAGCGTGTGACCCTGGGTAAGCAAGTAATGCAAGGAAAAGGCAAGAAAGCAAAACTCGTTCGTCAACCCGTAGAGGCATTTGACGTGGTAGCACGTGAAGTGAGCAGCGATCCGAACGTGGCAGAGACTGGCGGTGAGTTAGGTTGGATCACTCCGTTCCGCTATGTCTATCCGCTGGAAGAAGCCGTTTACGAAACGCCTGTCGGCGAGATAAGCGAGGTATTCCGCACACAGTATGGTTTCCATATCGTGAAAGTAGAAGAGGAACGCGATCACCGCGAAGTGCGTGCACGTCATATCATGAAGATGGTGCCCGCCGATAGTCTGGATGCAGAAAAGAAAGCAGAGATTGACGGCATCGCCAAGAACGTGAACGCAGAGAATTTCGCCGAGGCGGCACAACGCGAGTCCGACGATCGCGGTAGCAGTATGCGTGGCGGCGACCTCGGTTGGTTCGGCAAAGGCATGATGGTTAAGGAGTTTGAAGATGCCGCTTTTGCACTCAAGGAGGGCGAGATAAGCGCACCAATTCGCACGGCTTACGGCTGGCATATCATCTATAAAGAAGGCGAGCGTGGTGTTCAACCGCTCGACAGTATGCGTGCTCAGATTCAACGTCAGGTGCTGCGCGACGAACGTGCCAAAGAGGCAGAAAAGAGTTTTATCCGCAAGACCCGCGCTGAGTATAACTTGCCGGCAGAGATGAGCGACGCAGATGTCAAAGCATATGCCGACGAGCACCTCGAGGAGAAATACACGGAATTGAAACACCTCGTTCAGGAATATCACGATGGTATTCTGCTGTTTGAGGTATCGCTGCGCGAGGTATGGGACAAAGCCGCCAAAGATACCGCAGGCTTGGAGCAGTTCTTCGCAGCTAACAAAAAGAAATATACGTGGGAAGCTCCGCGTTGGAAAGGACATGTTATTCAAGCAAAAGACAAGAGCAGTCTGAAGGCGGCCAAAGCCATCATCGCAAGTGCCGACAAAGACTCCGTACAAAGTTATATTGCACAGCGCATCAATAGTGATAGCGTGACATACGTAAAAGTGCAAAACGGACTTTGGGAGCAAGGCAAGAATCCGATGGTAGATAAGTTCGGCCTCAAAGTGAAAGGTGCAGCGTTCACTGCCAACGAACAACTGCCCGTCGTAGAGTGCGTAGGTAAGAAACTGAAAGCTCCGGAGACATGGGAAGATGTCAAAGGAACAGTCATCACCGATTACCAGGATTATCTTGAGGCAGAATGGATCAAAGCGCTGCGCGCGAAATATCCCGTTGTCATTGATCAGAAAGTTTGGGAAAGTATAAAGCAATAATAGCGTTAGTGTGCACCGCGGCAGTGGTAGCGCTGTCGCACGTGTGGATCGTTCGTTGGGATATGACGGACGACAAACACTATAGTTTGAGTGAGGCATCAAAGACCTTGCTCAAACAAACTGACGCACCAATCGAAGTAACGCTGCTTCTGGACGGCGATCTCAACGCAGGATTCCGACGGCTGAAGAAAGCCGCCGAAGAGACGGTAGAAGAGTTAGCCGTGTACAGCGACCTTAAAGTCATTAAGGACACTAAAGCCTTGAAGGACTCGTTAGGTTTGCAACCGATCGTTATCCATGAGCGGGAACAGAACGGCAAGACGGCACAGACAACGGTCTATCCGTATGCCATCATGCGTTACAAAGGCAAACGAGCAGTAGTGACGCTGCTGAAGAACACTCGCGGTTTGAGCGGCGAAGAGAACCTGAACGCCAGTATCGAGCAGTTGGAGTTCGCATTCATGGAAGCACTGCATCTGCTACAACAGACTGAGACTCCGCGCGTGGCGATTTTGGAAGGACACGGCGAACCCGACGAGGCACATACTTACGATCTGATGGCCGCGCTGAGTAAGTATTATCAGATAGACCGCGGACAGTTAGGCACCGATGTGCATATGTTAGATGCCTACAAAGCGGTAATCATCGTCAACCCGCAGACAACGTTCACCGATGCCGAGCGGTTTATTATTGACCAATACGTCATGCGAGGCGGCGCGGTACTATGGGCTATCAATGGTGTACGATTCAGCGAAGATATATTGCAGAAAGAAGGCTTCACACCTATCGTTCCGCTGGAGTTGGGCTTGACTGACCTATTGTTCCGTTACGGCATACGTGTCAATCCTGCGTTGGTACAAGATGTTCAGTGCCTGCCGATACCGGTTAACGTGAGCAGTGACCCGCAGCAACCGAACTTACAGCCGATGCCCTGGACCTATGCTCCGTTGTTGCTGACGAGTCAGGGTAGCCCTATCACACGTAACTTAGGACAGGTGATGAGTACATTCGTCAGTCCGCTGGACGCAGTAGGCGGAGACGATGGCATCGAGAAACGCATCTTGCTGGCAACGAGTACTGCCAGTCGCGTAACGGCTACGCCGGGAGAAGTAGACCTCAATGATATGAATCCCGACATGGCGACTTTCAAATATGAATACGTACCTATTGCTGTATCGTTGGAAGGTGCATTCGCCAGTGCTTATGCGCATCGCATGATACCAGAAGGTATCGAGTCCGACGAGGCTATTCGCAAGAGCGGCGTGAATACACGGCAAGTGGTCATCGGCAGCGGCAGTGTGCTACTTAACGAGATTCAGAAAGGCGCACCGCTTCCAATGGGATATGACCGTTATAGCGGCATGCAGTTCAGCAATCGCGATTTCATCGTCAACGCGTTGCTATGGTTGACGGATAGCGAAGGACTGATAAGCCTCAGAGAGAAAAGTGTAGTACTGCGACTGCTCAACGATCGCCGTGCGCATAACGAACGACTGAAAGTACAACTCGTGAGTACAATTACCCCGGTAGCCATCTTGGCGCTCATCGGAGGTTTGGTTTGGATAATTAGAAAAAAGAAATATGAAAAGTAAAGCATTTTTTATCTTGGCTCTTTGTTCCTTGTTGGCGATGGGAGCACAAGCCCAGGAGTTACTTAACTATCCGTTGGATACCATCAACGGAGAAGAAGTGTACAAATACGAAGTAGAGCGCAGCATCGGTCTCTATCGTATCGGTATCAATTTCAATGTGTCGCAAAATGACATCATCCGTCTCAACCCGCAACTTCGCGAGCGCGGATTGCATTACGGCGAGTTGCTGTATATCCCTACAGGACGTGAAGTGAGCAATGAGCCGGTGGTTATTGAGAGTAAACCCGTAGTAGTGGAGACGCGTGTGACAGAGACTCGCACAGTGGCAGACACAGCGCGTGTGTTACCTGCGCACCCTTCGTTGCGACCTAACGCGCCATCTCTGGCAGAAGAACCAATAGAGCGAAAAACCATCGAACTGGCTCTGATTCTGCCGTTTGAGAGTCAACAGACCAAACGTAGCGGTAACGCTGACCGTATGCTGGAGTTCTATCAGGGCGCACTCATTGCATTGCATGACCTGCAAAACGACAGCACACTCTACCGCTTGCGCGTATATGACAGTGAACGCAGCGAATTGCGCGTGAAAGCATTGTGCGATAGTACAGAACTAAACGAAGTAAAAGGTGTGTTGGGTTTGGTATATCCGATACAGATTGAGCGCATGGCTACATGGTGCAAAGACCATCAGGTTCCTTTGTTACTGCCTTTCAGCGATGCGACGAACTTAACCAACCGGCCGCAAGTGATGCAGTTCAACTCTACTGACGCACAAGAGGCTGATAGTTTGTGCAGTTGGATGAAAAAGCACAAGCATGCGCATTTTATAGCCGTTGAAGCACGCGACGCGGAGATTGCTTCTCAGACGCAAGAATTACGCAGCCGCATGCACGAGAACAGCATTACCTATACAGGACTGGCATTGCGTGACTTACTGAGCGACTCTTGTGCATATGCATTGGATGCCTCCAAAGAGAATATCTTCATCTTGCATTCCGACCGTTTGAACAACGTGCGTGTGCTGGTACCGCATTTGACAAGACTACAGGCACAGGGCTATCGTATTCGGATAGTAGGACAGTATTCTTGGGTAAAAGAGAACCTCGGCGTGCCGATGGTTTATACATCGATGTTTACCGTAACGGATGGACGCGAAGCATATGAAGCCATGTGGGCTAAATATTATGCAGGCAGTCATGTGAGCGATGCTCCGCGATATGATATGCTGGGTTATGATTTGATGCGCACATTGGTTGGGTGGCTGCAAGGAGAGAAAGAAAACCATGGTATTCAGTCGAACATCCGCTGGAAACAAGTGGGCGAAGGCGGTTGGCAGAATGCACATGTGACGGTACTTGAAAATTGAGGAATAAGAGATACATAGTAGTCATCGGACTGTTGTTATGTCTCGTAGGAGTAAATGCACAGCCGCGATTGAAGACACCTGAGTATTACCTGGGTGCGCACGGCGGTGCAACCTTCAGTACGGTGTATTTCAACCCTGCGGAAGCCAACATGTCACCGATAACAAATGCGTGTGTGGTCGGCGGAAACGGTGGTCTGGTCTTTCGATATGCCGGGCATAAGTACTGCCATTTCCAGATGGAAGTGAATTATATGCACCGCGGCTGGTCCTCCGGCAATGATTCTATCGGTCACAACAATCGAAGTCTACACTATATCGAAGTGCCGATATTCATGAACCTCAATTTTGGTACTGATTTATGCCGTTGGTTCTTCAATCTAGGTCCGCAGATAGGTTACTGCATTAAAGATGAGTCGCAGAGTATTGACCATCTGTTCGACTGGGGTTTGGCGGCAGGCACAGGCTTTTATGTACAAACCAAACATGCGGGATTGTATGAGTTTGAGGTGCGCTTTGATTACTCGTTTGGAGGAGTGTACGGCACCAGCATATTAGATGCTCACCGCATGGCAAGTCCAATGGATTTGAGCATCAATATCGGTTGGTTGATGCCCATACGCAAGCAGTCCGCAGCGGATAAACGCCGCAAAGAAACCGAACGCAGACAGAAAGAAAGGGAGCGGCAACAGAAAGAACTGGAACAAGAATATCAAATACATTAGCATATGAAAACAAATTACGAAGTACGCTATGCGTCAAACCCGACAGACGCGAAGAGTTATGACACCGCGCGTTTGCGCAAGGATTTTTTGATAGAACGCGTGTTTGCGCCGAATGAAGTGAACATGGTCTATTCGATGTACGACCGCATGATTGTAGGCGGTGCGATGCCTGTAGGCGAGACGTTACTGCTCGAAGCGATTGACCCGCTGAAAGCACCCTATTTCCTCACTCGCCGTGAGATGGGAATCTTCAACGTCGGCGGCAAAGGACGCGTGATTGCCGGAGACGAAGTATTTGAGTTGGATTATAAAGAGGCTTTATATCTCGGCAAAGGCGACCGCGAAGTGAAGTTTGAGAGTATTGACAAAACCAAACCGGCACTGTTCTATTTCAACTCTACCACCGCGCATTGTGCATACCCGAACAAGAAAGTGACGAAAGCGGATGCCGTGGTCGCGCATATGGGAAGTCTGGAGATGAGCAACGAGCGTGACATCAATAAGATGCTCGTCAATCAAGTACTACCGACCTGTCAATTACAAATGGGCATGACCGAACTGGCAACCGGAAGTGTTTGGAACACCATGCCTGCGCATGTGCATAGTCGTCGTATGGAAGCGTATTTCTATTTTGAAGTTCCGGAAGAGCAAGCGGTCTGCCATTTTATGGGAGAAGTGGAAGAGACGCGTCATATATGGATGAAAGGCAACCAAGCCGTTCTTTCGCCGGAGTGGTCTATCCACTCTGCCGCTGCCACGCATAACTATACTTTTATCTGGGGAATGGGAGGCGAGAATCTCAATTACGGCGATCAGGACTTCAGTAAGATAACCGATTTGAAGTAATATGAATAGTTTATTTTCATTGGAAGGCAAGAATGCCTGGGTAACCGGTGGATGCTACGGCATCGGTTTTGCGATTGCAAAAGCATTCGCGCAAGCAGGCGCAAGTGCAATCATCTTCAATGCCCGCAGCCAGGAGGCTATTGACAAAGCATATGAGTTATACCGCGCGGAAGGCATTGAGAATGCGCATGGCTATGTGTGCGACGTGACAGACGAAAAGGCTGTGAAGGCTTTGGTGGAACAGATTCACAAAGAAGTGGGGCAGATTGATATTCTGGTCAACAATGCCGGCATCATCAAACGTATTCCAATGCATGAGATGAAGCGTGAGGAGTTCCAACAAGTGATTGATATTGATCTTGTAGCGCCGTATATCGTCAGTGCAGCCGTACTGCCGGAAATGATGGAGCGGCGCGAAGGGAAAATTATCAACATATGCTCTATGATGAGCGAGTTGGGTCGTGAAACGGTAAGCGCTTATGCAGCTGCTAAAGGCGGACTGAAGATGCTGACGCGGAATATCTGTTCAGAGTACGGCGAGTATAATATCCAATGCAACGGCTTGGGACCTGGTTACATTGCTACTCCTCAGACAGCGCCTTTGCGCGAGCCGCAGGCCGACGGCAGCAAACATCCGTTCGATGCGTTTATATGCGCAAAGACTCCGGCTGGTCGCTGGTTGGAGCCGGATGAGTTAGGCGCACCCGCTGTGTTCCTCGCGAGCCATGCGAGCGATGCCGTGAACGGACAGATATTATATGTAGATGGAGGAATATTGGCTTATATAGGCAAACAACCGAAGTAAATTCAAAATCACGGAATAATATACATAGTATATTATAGGTATGGGTAGGATACGATATTCCCTCGACACACTCCGAATAATAGCAGGAAAATGAAACGAATCATATATTTCATACTGGCAATGGTGAGTCTGGCGGCATGCCAACCACAAACACAACGCGTGTTCGGTCGTTTTGTTCCGGAACGCAAGGATGACTTTGCGTGGGAGAACGAGTATGCTGCGTACCGTTTCTACGGGCCGGCATTACGATCTGAGAATCCGTCAAACGGCGTGGACATCTTTATGAAAAATACGCCGGCTTTTGTGCTGGATACATTTTTCTACAACTACGTCAACTTCAAGATCCCTTATCATGTGCAGCATGGAATCGGCTTCGACGGTTACAAAGTGGCGCATACGACGGGTTGCGGAGGTTTGGCTGTTGTGGTAAACGATACATTGTATGTCGGCGACCAGTTTGACCGTTGGAAAATATTGGAACAGACGCCGCGTAAATTGGTATTCAAGCTTTATTATGACAGCCTGAATGTAGCCGGCACCGTTTTCAGCGAAGAATTGACGGTGAGTGCTCGCGCAGGCGAAATACTGAATCGTGCAGAAGTAGTGTTGACGCCTCACGGAGAGTGCCCGTTTGAGTCGCTGCTGGTGGGAGCAGGTCTATATTTGCATGACAGCATCGGCGAGTATCATTTGCTGGCGGATGAGCATGCCATCACTTACACAGAAACAGCATTGAGCGATCCGGGAGCCGTGAGACTGAATCGCAAATGGTACGACAATACGGATTTGGGCCGGACACACGAAGCGATAATAGTGCCTAATTCGAGTCCGCATATCATTGCCAACACCGCTGTTGCACTAACGGAATACAAACCCGGAGAGAAACTGACATATTGGTTCGGAGGCTGCTGGGACAGATGGACTGACGGCAAACAGTCGTTCCCGACGCAAGAGGCTTGGGACAAAGCGATAAAAAAGAAAGCACGCAAGTTATGACATACTTGATTATTCGGTTAGCGACGTTAGGTAATGTGGCGATGACGGTTCCCGTTGTTGCTTCATTAAGTCGGCGCTACCCGAATGATCGGTTCATTCTCGCGAGCAAGAAAGACCTGAGCGCCATGTTTGCAAGCATGCCAAACGTGGAGTTTCGGGAAGTGGACAACCACCTGGGCTGGAAAGGTGTTATAGCAATCTGGCATGCATGGAAAGATGAGATAGATGCGGTGATTGACCTGCAGGCAGTGCTGCGGACGAAAGTATTCGGGATGTTGATGCGGTTCAGCGGCAAGCGCGTGACGCGAGTGCATTATGGGCGTCTGAGAAAACACTTGATTACCGTTTGGGGCATTGGTAAGAAACGTCTGCCAAGCGAGTTCGCACGCTATGAGGATGCTTTTCGGCGCGCGGGTCTGGAAACGGACGAAGAGTTTGCGGCATTGCCGGTTAATAAAGCCGCAGCCAAAGCCGTAAAGACGCAATTTGGCGACAAAAAAGGACGTTGGATAGGTCTGGCACCATTTGCCAAATCGAAATCGAACATGCTACCTTATCGCGTGACGAAAGATATCATTGAGCAACTGACGAAAGATAAAAAAACGCAAGTGTTTCTCTTCGGCGCAGGCGAGATTGAGTGCGAGATGTTGCGCCAGTGGGCGAGCGTTTTTCCGCGCACGAAGAGTGTGGCTGGACAATTGAAACTGGGAGAAGAACTGGAATTGATGCGGCATTTGGACGTGATGATTTGTATGGATAGTGCCAACCAACACTTGTCGAGTCTGGTGGGACTACGAGCTATCAGCGTTTGGTGCGCCACCCACCCGATGATAGGTTTTATGGGATGGAAGCAAAAGGAATCAGACATCGTGCAACGACATGACTTGCGTTGCCGGCCGTGCACATGTCACGGAACGAACCATTGCAGGTACGGAAACTATGCCTGCCGAGAAATAGAAGCAGAAAAAATCATTGAATATATATGAGTAAAGTTATTTCATTAGCCAACCAAAAAGGAGGCGTTGGCAAGACGACAACCTCCATTAATTTAGCGGCAGCGTTAGCTAAATTGGGCAAACGCGTATTGCTTGTAGATGCCGACCCGCAGGCAAACACCTCGTCGGGTTTGGGCATTGAGATTCGAGAGTTGAACAACACGATTTACGAGTGTCTGGTGAACGGCGTTGACCCGCACTCTGCAGTAGTGGAGACTGACACCAAGAACCTGAGTGTTATTCCGAGTCACATCGACCTCGTGGGTGCAGAGATCGAGATGCTGAATATGGAGCATCGCGAGCTGCTGCTTAAGAACATCTTGACGCAAGTGCGCGATGAGTATGATTTTGTACTCATTGACTGCAGCCCTTCGTTGGGACTGATTACCGTCAATGCACTCTCCGCCAGCGACAGTGTGATTATTCCTGTTCAGTGCGAGTTCTTTGCGTTGGAAGGTATTGCAAAACTGCTAAATACGATTAAAATCATCAAGTCGAAACTGAACCCGCAACTGAAGATTGAAGGTTTTCTATTGACGATGTTTGACAACCGCTTACGACTGAGCAATCAGGTGTACGAAGAGGTGAAACGTCACTTCGGCGATTTGGTTTTCAATACCGTGATTGCTCGTAACGTACGCTTGAGTGAAGCACCATCGCACGGCGTTTCGGTATTGGAATATGATCCAAGTTCAAAGGGTGCAAAGAATTATATAGCATTAGCAAAAGAATTAATAGCACGGAACAAATGAAAAAGCATACAGGATTAGGGCGAGGTTTGGACGCATTGATTGACACCTCGCATATAGACACCAATGGTGGCAGTTCGATTTCGGAAATAGCAATCGATGCCATAGTGGCAAACCCCGACCAACCGCGCAGGAACTTCGACGAGGAAGCGTTGCAAGAATTGGCGGATTCTATTCGTGAGCACGGAGTGATATCTCCTATCACATTGCGCGACAACGGCGACGGAACATATATGATTATTGCCGGTGAGCGTCGTTTCAGAGCCAGCAAGATAGCGGGGTTGGAACGTATTCCGGCGTATATACGCACGGCAAAAGACGAGCAAGTGATGGAGTGGGCACTCATTGAGAACATCCAACGTGAAGATTTGGATGCCATTGAGATTGCCTTGGCTTACCAACGATTGATGGATGATTACAACCTGACGCAAGAACGAATGTCCGAGCGCGTAGGAAAGAAACGCGCTACCGTAGCCAATTATCTGCGTTTGCTGAAACTGCCGGCAGAGATACAAGTAGGCATCAAAGAGAAGAAAATTGACATGGGACATGCCCGCGCCATTCTCTCCAGCCCATCCGCTGAACGCCAATTGGCATTGTACCAGCGCATTTTGCGCGAAGGACTCTCCGTTCGCAAAGTGGAACAACTGGCGCAGGAGGACAAAGTGGATAGCAAGAAACCAAAAGATAAAAGTGTCAATCCCTACAAAGCGCTTGAACTGGAATTGCGCGAGAAGTTGGGTTTGAACGTCAAGATTCAAAACGGCAAAGTGAACATCACTTTTGCTAATGAAGAAGAATTAGAGCGAATTGTGAACAAGTTGCTTTGAAACGTTGGTTAAGCATATTACTGCTGATGCTTCCGATAGCGCTACATGCACAACAGGATAGCATTTACTTCCATCCCGACACGATAGACACGGCAGAAGAGGACTATCGGTATTATATCGATTTGACCAAACGACCGGATGCCATCAAAGCGGTGTGGTTGGGCGCTATCTTCCCCGGCGCAGGGCAGATATACAACGGTTCCTATTGGAAATTACCTCTTGTATACGGCAGTTTTATGGGCTGCGCATATGCCATCACATGGACGCACAATCGATGCTCGAACTACAAACGTGCCTATCTGGATTTATATGCAGACAATGAAGCCGGCACCGTAACGGAAGACCCGAGTAAGACATATATCGCCGTTATACCGGAAGGATACAATTTGACACGCGTCGGAGGTGTGAACACATGGATGAATACTCTCAAAAACGAGCAGAGCCGATTCAGACGATATCGCGACTATTCGATTTTGGCAACAGTAATCGTTTATGCATTGTCACTTATTGACGCGTACGTGGATGCGCAGTTGTTTGACTACGACATATCGCCCGATTTAACACTCAACGTCGAACCGCAGATTTATTATGACTTACAGCACCAACGGAGTGCGGAACTTAAATTAGCCATACAATTTTGAAAAAGATACTCTTGATACTATTCGCGCTGAGCACAATAACTTATTATGTGAACGCGCTGGAAGTTAACATCGATAGTCTGGCAACAGATAGTACGTCTGTCGAATCGTTGGAATTAGTACCGCTACAGGTAGCCGACAGTGTGGCAATGGAAGATACTATCGTACCCATCAAACCATTTTATACCTTATGGAATGATAGTACACTGAGCGACATCGAGATGCGAGCGTTGGACTGGAGTCTACGTTGGCTGGACACCACTGATTGCGTGGCAACACACGACACCACCACTCTACCCGATTCGGTTTATAAAGCGCGCTTGCAAGCTTTGCCGTGTGTGATTGAATTGCCGTACAACGAGCGCGTGCGCGCGTTTATATTAAGGTACGTCAAACGCAGTCCTAAACAAGTAGCTCGACTGATGCGAATGAGTGAATACTACTTCCCCATTTTTGAAGAAGCACTCGGGCGTTACCAGCTGCCGTATGAATTGAAATATGTGCCAATCATTGAATCTGCACTCAACCCTATGGCGCGCTCTCATGCAGGCGCTGCTGGGCTATGGCAATTCATGCCGGCAACAGGTAAGTTATTCGGGTTGGAAATTAACTCGTTGGTAGATGAGAGAATGGATCCCATCAAATCAACCGAAGCTGCTTGTCGTTTTTTGAACAGTATGTATAACATTTACCATGACTGGAATCTTGTTATTGCAGCCTATAACTGCGGAAGCGGAAACGTCAACAAGGCAATCCGTCGTGCGAACGGGAAACGCGATTTCTGGTCTATCTATCCTTTCCTTCCGCGCGAGACAAGGAACTATGTGCCTATCTTTATTGCAGCCAACTATGCGATGAACTATGGGCAGGAGCATGGTATTTGCAAAGCACCGATGGAGAAAATCATGATTACGGATACGATTTGTACTACACAACGATTACACCTCCAGCAAGTGAGTGAGAATTTGAATATCGATATGGAAGAGTTGAGACGACTAAATCCGCAATACTCGCGAGATATCTTACCCGGCGGGAACACATATGCTTTATGTTTGCCGGCCGATAAAATGGGATTGTATATTGACCATGAGAATTCTATTTTAGCATATAAAGCGGATAGTCTGATTAACAATCGCCGCGCAGAGATTGATATGGCAAAAGTAACGTCCATCACAGGCGCGTACCGCGTGAATGGCGTAACATTTTATACCATTAAAAACGGCGACACTTTGGGCGGCATTGCTAAGAAGTTCCATTGCTCAGTTAAACAACTAAAACAATGGAACGGACTGAAGAATGACAACATCCGTGCAGGTAAAAAACTGAAAATCTGTAAGTAATGGCAGACGAAAAACTATATTACTCTTTGCGAGAGACTGAACTGGAGACCGGTGTCACAGCCTCCACTTTACGGTATTGGGAGAAACAGTTTGAAGAGCTGAACCCTCGAAAGGACGGACATGGCAACCGGTATTATACGCGCGAAGATCAAGAAGTAATCAAGCGAATCAAATACATCCGCGACGAACTGAAGATCACGCGGATTGAAGCC
>JAGCFX010000011.1 GCA_017649925.1 Paludibacteraceae bacterium
ACATACCTTTTGTTTCGATTGCATCGAGGAATTTAACCACCATGTCGGTCAGACCCGGAATCTTGTTGAGGTCCTCTTTCGACTCTTTCCAGATGATGTCTGTTGCGCCGAGCACGCCTTCTGCCACCTTGCGCGTGTCTCCCGTTGCCCAAAGGTTCTTCAGCAGATCCATAATCTCCTGTGCATCGTTCGGCTGAATAGGTGCGCCGTCCTCGCGTACACCACCTTTGTAGTACTCGATGATGGCAGCCAAGCCAAGCACGATGCCCTTCGGCAGTTCGCCCTTGCGCTCCAGATAAACCTTCAGACCCGGCAGATCGCGTGTCTCGAATTTCGGGAACGAGTTCAGCATGATTGAGGTTACCTGGTGGTCCACATACGGGTTGTTGAAACGTTCCAGAACGCTCTCGCCGTACGCTTTCAGTTCGTCCTTCGGCAAGTTGAGCGTCTCCAGCAACTCGTCGAACATCACTTTGCGGATGTATTTGCCGAGTACCTCATGGTTGCAAGCGTCACGCACAATGTTCACGCCGCTGAGGTATGTAACAGGACTGAGAACCGTATGAGGACCGTTCAACAGCGTCACTTTGCGCTCGTGGTAAGGCTTCTCGCTCTCTGCTATCAGCACGTTCAGACCCGCTTTGTTGGCGGGGAACTCAGCCTCCAACTCGGCAATCGACATGTTCTCCGGCTTCTCGATAACCCACAGGTGGAAGATTTCCGCCTGAACAACCAGGTTGTCGTTGTAACCGATTTTGTCCTGGATGGCAGCTATGTCCTTGCGCGGGAAGCCCGGAACGATACGGTCCACAAGCGTCGCGCAAACGTAGTTGTATTTCTCGAACCACTCCTTGAATGCCTTATAATCTGCTCCGAAATCGTCTTTCCACAGCTCGATATACTTGCGGATGCAGTCTTTGAGGTGGTGTCCGTTCAGGAAAATGAGCTCGCACGGCATGAAAATCAGACCCTTCGTCGGGTCGCCGTTAAAGGTCTTGAAGCGGCGGAAAAGCAACTGAACCAGTTTGCCCGGATATGAACTGGCCGGTGCATCGCTGAACTTGCATGCCGGGTCAAATGTGATACCGGCTTCCGTCGTGATGGAAATAACGAAACGAATCTCCGGTTGCTCCGCAAGCGCCATGTAAGCTGCATTCTGGCTGTACGGATTCAACGCGCGGCTGATGACGTCAATACGCTCCAAACTGTTTACCGCCTTGCCTTCCAAACGGCCTTGCAGATTAACGTGATAGAGGCAGTCCTGACCGTTCAGCCACTCAACCATTCCTTTGTCAATAGGCTGAACCACTACGACCGAACCGTTGAAGTTCGTCTTTGCGTCCATGTTCCATACGATCCAGTCAACAAACGCGCGGAGGAAGTTTCCCTCGCCAAACTGAATAATTCTTTCCGGCATCACGCTTTTCGGAGCCGTCCATTTGTTTAAAGCCTTCTTTGCCATAATATATTGATATTAGATAGTTGTATTGCCTATTATCCAAATTTCGCGGCAAAGGTACAAAAAAAAATCCACATATGCAAATTTATATGTATTTTTTTTGCTAAACCGTTAAATTGTCAAGTCCTTAAATCGTTATTTTCACTTTTTTTTACCCGATATCTCGATAACCCGATAACCCGAACACACATATTTTGCCCCGGAAAACACCTTAACCGTTTAACGATTTAACAGTTTAACAGTTTAACGCTCGCATAGTGTTCACTAAGAGTTCGCATAGTGCTCGCAAAGTAAACCTTTTTTACAAAAAAACGCTTAAAATCTTGCATATGTGCAAAAATTGTTGTACCTTTGCGCACTTTTTGCTGAAAAAGGTAACATTATGACACAATAAATATCGGATTATTAACTAAAAACAATTAAAGCATGAAAAAAATTACCTCTTTGCTATGTGTGTTGCTGCTTGTGTGCAGCGTGAATGCCTCTACGCGTGTCTCTCAAGAGACGGTCGAGATACCCGTGGACCGGTATAACGCCTTTATTATGAACGTGTCAAGTGTTCTGTATGGTTTGCATAACGAGGAACAGAACCTCCATTTCTTCTTCCAGTTCCCATTACCGGATGGGGCTTTTACCATTGAGTTCGGCAAGACGTACACGTTGGACGAGATGATAGCGGAAGGAAGTGAATGGGATGAGTACGACGAGGAAGACAATCTCACGATGCACTATTACACCTCTGCCACTTTCCGGATTACCAAAGGAGAAGGATATGACATCCATATTCTGGCTACCGTAACGGATGACCAAGGTAAAGAGTTCACGTTGGTTTATGACGAAGAGCCGCTTGTGCCGACAGGCGAGACGGTGGATGTGGCCATCTCGCGTCCTATTTCCGACTGCTCGTATAACGAAGAGGAACGCTCGTGGCTCGTGCGCGCGCAGGATAATAATTATTTTGTGCAACTGCAATATTTCAGCGCGGACAAAGATTCGCCTGCAGGCTCTTTTGCTGCGAAGGATATTGAACTGACATCCACTTATCTGAGTTTCTCAACCGGCGAGTTGAACGAGTATGACGAGCCCGTTTACAAAGAGTTGTACGCCAAAGACGCCGCCATCGAATTCACGCAGAACGACAAGCGGATGGATGTGAAAGCCAATATTTTGGCGGAGGACGGAGTGCGTTACAACATAACGCTTTTCTACGCGTTGCCGGAAGCCGAAAGCCATGAGGATTTTGTAGCGAACAACCTCAAGATAGATACCTGGGCGTTTGAGATATGGGGCGAGGTAGCTGTTTCCGCGAGCACCGAGGACGGTAAGTCGGTCTCGATGAGTTTCTACAGTAACGACGAGGAACAGGGTATTTCGGGCATTTATACTATTTCTCCTGAGCCGGGCAGTCCCAACAGCGGCTCGGTTTCCATTGATGGAGAGTCGTACGGCGTCTATTCCGGTGAGGTAACCATCGCTTATGAGAATGAGAAGTACAGCGTGAGCGGAACGATTCTATGCTGGAACAACGTGGAGTACACGCTGAATCTACAAGAGCCGGATGTGGTAGTCTCGCCGATGAATTTTGAGTCGGAGGGAATGGTGATTGACGTGTATCCGGAAGACCAGTTCTTCGAGGTTGCCGGCTTTGATGCGGAGGGCAATTATTTGTTGCTGACGGTCAACTCGGCAACGGTAAGCGGCGATTTTAGCGCGGAAGTGGATAGCGAATACACATATCTGGAGATATCGGGAGCTACGTACGACTTTGTGTCTGCCGATATCCATGTCAGTTATGATGGAACGGAAGCGACGGTAAGCGGCACGTTGCGCATGATTAACATAGACGACAAATACGACGTGATCGACTTGTCTTTGAATCTGCATGCAGGTCCGTACGTGCCATCCGAGCGCGATGTGACCCTTTCTGTCTTCTACCGTTCCAACGGCGAGAACAACACAGTTGTCTATATGTTGGCTCCCGAGGATAGACTACAGAATTTCACATTCATTTTCGAAGCCGGTTTGTGGGAAGAAGATATCCAGTCAGACTCCGTTTATACCTTGGATGCTATGACGTCGGAATCGTTCGGAATCAATTTCGCGGAGAATGAGTATATCGTTTACGAGTCCGTTTCGCTTGTGAAGACGGAGACCGAGGATGGTGTCCGTATCGTAGCGACGGTAGTAGATACACGCGGCAATACATGGCATTTGACGTACGAAGGAGCGAATCCTGAGATGGAAGGACTGTTTGTCGATTTGGGTCAGGCAAACGCCTTCCGGCACGCGGACGGAGGCCTTGAGTATGAGATGGTTGACAAGGACAATACTTTCTCATGCCACCTTGTTCTGCCCGGAGTTGAGGGCGAAGATGTCGAATTGGATTCGCTGTATTCCAGTCTCAACGGTTCTTTCGATTTCGAACTGAGCTATCTGTCCATCCAGAAAGAGGAATACAAACTGGTTGAAGCCTCTTTCCGCAAAGAGGTTGAAGGCAGCGAGGTTTGGGTCAGCGCGGACGTGACCGATGAGAGAGGGTATGTCTATAAATTGCGTTTCTACGACGAGGGATTTGTGCTGACAGGCGACACGGTTTACATGAACTTTGACGCAGAAGTGTCGGCTAATTACAGCGAGGACGAAAACTTGTGGTATCTGTATGCGGAAGGGTCGGAGCATATTGTCAGCTTTGCGGTAATGGCTGCTAATTCCGATTCGCCCGCCGGGACATACACCGAAGAGGATGTGGAACTATGGTCGTCGCATGTCGAGTTGCATATAGAGGGCGACAACTGGGCATATATCGGTCTTCATTCGATTGAGTTTGTTACCGTGAGCCAGACGGAGAACGGTCTTTCGATTGAGGCGGAGGCAGTCGGTGAAGACGGCGTGGTCTATGTAGTGAACGCGCGCAAACAGTCAGAGGCGATAGAGCACACATATGCTCCCGCCGAGGCACTCAAACTCATTCGTAACGGACAGGTGATCATTCTTCTCAACGGAGTTGAGTATAATCTCCAAGGCGCACGGATTCGCTGATAATTGATAACTGATAACAAAAAATGACGTGAACATCTGCTCACGTCATTTTTTGTTAAATTGTTAAAGCGTTATTTTTCAATTTTTCTTCCTTGTACATCGTACGTTGTTCCATTGTACTTCAAATAGAGAACTCCGTCGCGGAGGAGCTTTGTACAATGTAGTTTACGTAGTTTGCGTAGTTTGCGTTATTGGACCCGTTTATGTTGACCGATTTCGGGTGCAAAATTACTAAAAATATTTGACATGTGCAAGAAAAAATCAGAAAAAAGCGCCAAAAAAGCGCTTTTTTCCGTTGATTCCGTAATTTTCGTAATCTACATAAACTACGCAAACTACGCGAAGCCATTAGCGGAGGTCTTCGAACTCTTCGATCAGTTCGTGGAGAACGAGCATGATGCGGAGGCGGTCAGACACATGCCCCGACCCCTGCACATGGTTGATTTTGTACGACACCACTTTGGCGCCCGATGCTATGTCGGTAATCTCGGCATGACCGAAGATGATGGCACCGCCGGCATTGCCGAATCCGAACACCGAACCGGCTATGTTGCCCCAGTCCAGACCATCGATGAAGATGTCGAAACGGTACTGCGCCGCCGACTCGTTACGGGTGATGCTCAGGCCTTTCTTGCCAAACTCATCGTTCCATTCCTCCTTAAAATAGCGGTTGCTTTCTTCCTTAATGGCTTCCCAGTCTTTGACATAATAGGCGTCC
>JAGCFX010000001.1 GCA_017649925.1 Paludibacteraceae bacterium
CTTCGCGTTCGCCTTACGCGCGTTCTTGCAAGCGCAGATGTTCTGACGAATCAACCACTCGTTGTTCGAACGGGTGCCGCGAACATAGGGGAACTGCCCGGGAGCGGAGACGGTCGTCTTCAGGCCTTTGAGGTCCTCACGGCGGTAGAACGGCTGCACGTTGAATCCTTCCGGCGTGCGCCATACCAACTTCTTGTCAAAGTCGGCACCTTTGAGGTCGGCAATGATTTTGTCCTTCCACTGCTGAGCGGATACCGGCGCAAAATCGGCCAACAGATTTAATTTTTCGTTGTCTGCCATAAAATAAACTAGTTTATTTTGTTTATAAATTGTATATAGAGTTTATTGCTTCGCTATTAATTTTTCAAAAACCTTGCAAAGGTACAACATTTTTTGCAAACGTGCAAATTTTTTTGCATTTTTTAGTAAAATTTGCCGTTTTAGGCATATTGGGAGCGATTTTTTTGAGAGAATCTGACAAAAAGAAAGAGACATAATCGAAATGTCTCCTTTCTTAAGCTGCTTCTTCCGCCCGAAGTAAGCGAAAGGTGCTTTATTGCACTCTTTGACCTGTTACGGTGTAAATTTGGTCATTAATCATTATATACAACAGACCGTTAATAAGAGTCTTGTTTACGTTAATCGTGCCATTGGGCGTGTCTAATGCCTCTTCTGGATCAGGATCGGGGTCCGTTCCAGGATCAGGTCCCGGATCAGGGTCTCCTCCACGCCAGCCATTACTTTTACCGGGAACAAAATCCGCATCGAATGAAGCCATCAATTGGTTCATGTACACTGCCTGTCCCGCTTTCTCTCCCCATATAAATTCTGCCAGATAGGGGTAGTCTATAAATGGATTGCGGTTATGCTGGAAGTTACTAACGGCATCCGCGCGCTTGATTTCCTTCTCCGATACAGGGTCCTGGCGATGCCATTGGATAAGGATTTCCTGTTCCCATGGCTGGAACTCCAAATAATTATCGTTCTGCATGGCAAACTTCGAACCTACATCTTTATTATCGAGTCGCCAACCCTTGTACTGCGAACATATCGTAGGATCATAATCTCCGTTCTTATCTTTTCCATAACATGTTGCCATATAGAAGTAAGCACGCGCAAAATCTCCTTTGTACTCGTCTTTGGGTTCAAACACATAGAAATCTGTATTGAGTGCGTCGTGATGAATCTTACCTATACGCAACGAGCCGGAAGTTTTGATTTCCTTTTGCGGCACACCGAGCGGATAGTTGCTTCGTGCGCTATTGGCTGTTGAGTTAGAAGGGTTCAAATGATAACAATCCTTGTAGGCATCATTCTTCGCACCTCCCCACCAAGACTTAGCGAAACTATGCTCAATATTACAACCAGATATTTCATTGCCTGGAGAGCTAAACTTCTTCCAATCGTCGCAATACATATCCATACAGTAACCATTCTCATCCTGATCGGAATAGTAGAACACTTCCCATGTAGAATTAGAGCCATTACCATATGGGATGACGGTGTGTTTACGGATACAAGTCTTGAGTGTTCCTTTCAGTTCTCCATCTTTTAGTCCGTTAATACTGTTGTAATAGCCCTCCGGCATTTGTTCGGCAAGAAGACTTGCAGAACAAAGAATCAGGATTAGGGAATAAAGCCGTATTTTGTTCATATCATTTGATTTTTTGTCCGACTATGGTGTACATTTGGTTGTCAATCTGTATATACAACTGACCGTCAATTAGAGTTTTGCGCACGTTGATCGCACTGTTTGGCGCGTCTAATGCCTCTTCAGGATCTGGATCGGGATCGGGGTCAGGATCAGGGTCTGGATCTGGATCTTTACCTCCTCCACATGAAGTAATATAGCGATTATACGAAACTCCGGCTCCTGTTGCATCAATAGTGATAGACGAGAAGGCTGGTCCGTTGGAACTCGTAGAATTAGCACTTTCAAAGCGTAATGTACTCATTCCGCTGAGTGCCCCAGTGTTAGTCCATGTTTGATCTGCTAAAGAATTTCCTGCTGCAACGAGTGTAGCTATAGTTTTGCTATTAGCTATGATATTAACCGTATTATAACTTGTGCCGCCATATGAACGCATGTTCATCGTAATATAAGATAGTCCTGACAAGTCAATAGAAGGAGACTCAACATATTGATCTGTACGAATTATCCAATAACTATTGCTTTTGAAAGCCGTATTGGTCCATCCTTCACTATGGCTGGCATCGTAAATATAAGTTTGAGGTGCTCCTCCAGTTATCTCCTGATGAGCAAAAACCGCATAATAAGTAACGTCTTTAGAAACCGCGGGGAATTCAGATACTACCATATAGAGAATAGTGGGAGCCACATCTATAGTGCCGGAAATAGGATTGATAGTCCAACCCATAAAAGTATTCGATTCCGTTGAGCATGAAGTGGGAGAAGCCGGCATCGTGGGTTTCTTGTTTTCCTGGACTGAGTCAACCTTCAAGATTTCTCCGTTAACCGACCATGTCACACCATGTTTAATGATAGTCACAGGAGTCGAACCACCTCCGTCACATGTCGGAGTCATTGTAGAAAGATTGATAGTCTGTCCCACTTTATCGCCCCATATATATTCCGCAAAATCCGGATAGTCAATAAATGGATTACGGTTGTTTTGTATCTTGTAAACGGCTTCGTTACGATCAATTTCCTTTTGCGACACAGGGTCCTGGCGATGCCATTTAAGAAACAGATTCTTCGCAAAATCCGTCAAGTTGGTTTTATTTGAAGTAAAAACCACAGAACCTTCCGAGACATCAAGATTTTTGTCGCGATAGCGAGCACACATATAAAAATAGGTCCGTGCAAAATCACCTTTGTACTCATCAGCAGGCTCAAATACTGTGCCTGTGTAACCGGGGAATGTATTGGAACCCAATTTGCCTAGGCCATGCCCTTGATAGTTATCTTTAAAGCCAGCCCCATTGCCTCCTGCTACCTCACCATACGGATTGTTGCTGCGAAAATTATTTACTCGGGCATCGGTAGGATACACATGAAAAAGGTCAGATTTCATGGGCGAGCCCTTACTAAACCACGATTGCGGGATTGAGTGTTCTTTGTTCCAGCCATCACAAACAGCGTGCTGTTCTTTATTAGCTTCGGCATAAGTAAACCTACATGTAGAATACATATCCCATACAGTATCTCCAGTAAAATCTGTTTGTTCATAATAAGGTTCCAAATTGTCATAGCCTATAACGATATGATCTTTGATTTTACTAAACAAAGCGTCCAAAATTGCATTAGCGGACGATTTCCCATCTACTCCATCATAGTAGCCATCAGGGATAGCAGCCACGCCGGTAACGACGTTGGCAAAAGTGATTTGCGCGAGAATAATCAGCGCTACAAAAGAAAAGATATATCTGCGCATATTACTTAACTTGCTGTCCCATTACGTTAAACATGTGGTCATCAATGATGATAAATAACTGACCGTTCATCAACACCTTTTGTGCGTTTGGCGCGACGCTATCAATAACCTCCTCGATATTCGTTGCAGTGCCGTCACATTTGAGCGAATAATTGGAATAGGTTATTTTTGTTCCACCTGCATGTTTATACAATTGTATCGCCGTTTGCGACGAGGTATATGTTGTAAAACGAGGACTTCCGGAGTTATATTGCATCGAACCATAAGAAGTTGTATTGCACAGCATTGTCGCATCTCCACCGGAGAAAGTAATTTTCCATGTGGTTGCACCAGAACCGGAAAGATTGAGTTTCTTTTGCGCAGTGCAACCTAACAGTCCGGCATCAGAAGTTAATGTCCATGCATCTACAGAGCCTCCTATCGTAAAGATTTGTGTATTGGAATTCAGTGAGGTTATCTCCGATTTATCCGAAGAGAACGTCGATGCGACATTTTGTAGCACATCATTATTCAAAGAACCTGCCGTCATTCCCGTGGTATTACATGCTATAACCACCTGATCACCGGCAACAATACTGCTTGCCAATTGCCATGTTGGAGTTCCACCGGTCTTCTCTTCTGTCACATCCGCATAGACTGCATGGTAAGTAGCCGGTCCGGAAACAGTACCGGAAGCAACCGTGAAGAGGTCTGCCGGTTCGTCAGAGACAGTCGATTGAGCTGTCCAACCCATGAAGACTCGTTCTTCAGAGCAATCGCTTGGCGTATTGGCCGGCAAAGTGAGAGCATCACCCATTGCCGCCGTAGTTGTCTGCTGGTTCTGGTCATCAATCCATGTGATGGTGTTTACTGTAGAACATTTACCGGTCAGTTGAACGGTATGACTTGTCACACCACAACCACTGATAGTGAGGGTCGCCGTGTGCGTACCTTCGGAGGCAGGAGCATAGGATATGGTAACAACGTTACCCGCAATAGCTTGTGCTTTCGTTACCGAAGTTGTAGCCAACGAGAACTTGTTTGCATCCGATCCGCTGAGAGCCAACGTCAGATTACCATCCTCGAGATTAATGCCCTTAACGGTTATATCCTTTGAAACGCTGTGGTCTGTATCGGTAGTACCAAAATCAATAGTACCCTTCGGCGATGTGATTTCCGGATCGGTAGAGTTCTTAGAACCATCGCTGACGCCGGGGATAAAATCATTCTCAAAAGAACCGAGGGCATTTGCCAAATAGAATGTGTTTCCTGCTCGGTTTCCCCACAAATACTCAGCTAAGATTGGATAATCGACAAAAGGATTTCGGTTTCCCTGCATCTTTTCTATTGCATTATTTCGGTCTATCTCTTTTTGACTTACTGGATCCTGGCGATGCCACTTCATCAAGAGAATAACAGAATAATCCTTCCAACCATATTTGCTGTCATTTGCAGCGGACGTAGTATTATTAAAATGAATCGTTCCTCCTGCATCTTGTGCTAAGTTTAAGGACGAATACCTTGCACGCATATACATGTAAATGCGGGCAAAATCGCCTTTATACTCGTCTGCCGGTTCAAATACAGTTGTACCTGATACACTTACACTTGTTCCCGATATAGTAGAAGAAGAAACACTTATGGAATTTACGGATGTTCCCAACTTACTTAATCCGCCATTGGAAGTATAGGTGGCAGATGCTACTTCCCCAAAAGCATAGTTACTCCGCATGCTATTTACATAACCATCTGTCGGTACCAAGTGAACCAAATCACATCCTTGGTTATTGCTTTTGTATGCATTGCCACTATTTCCCCACCAACTCTTTGGCATTGAGTGTTCCCTATTATAACAACTTCCCTCTCCGGAATAGTTACCACATTCTTTTTCTCCGGGAATCCATAAAACCGTACTATACATATCCCAGATTTTTCCGGCATTTGTGTGGCCAGTAGGATATACATCAGATGTGTAGTACGCCGTATATAATTCATCATACGTCAACTTAGTATACGAATATGTTACGCCGCCGGAAATAGTTGTTAACGCCGAGAAGAGAGAAGAACCATTTGTTCCATCTGCAGCACTGTAATACCCTGTAGACGAGCCAAGCACAGCTGGCGAGGTCGGAGTATTATCCGAGATGGTAGCCCATCCTATTTGCGCCGTGATAATCAGCGCGAAGAAAGATAAAATGTATTTACGCATACTATTTGATTTGTTGTCCCATTATGTTAAATATCTGATCATCAATGACGATGTACAACTGACCCTCAATGAGGACTTTGCGTGCGTTAGCAGCGCTGTTCGGAGTGTCCAAAGCCTCTTCGGGATTTGTACCGCCTTCTTTCCATCCATCACTCACTCCAAGAACGAATTCCGGATCAAACGAGGCAATGGCATTGTTAAACGAGAAGACTTGTCCCGCCCTGTTGCCCCATAAGAACTCTGCTAAGATAGGATAGTCAATAAACGGATTTCGGTTATTTTGCACCTGTTGCATTCCATTGTTACGATCCACTTCCTTCCGCGAAACGGGATCCAAGCGATGCCATTTCATAAGTAGCGCAATCGAATAATCTGTCAAGCCGTAATGTGTGTCTGTTGTATTGAACATCTTCGTTCCGTCATCCGCACTAATAGATACTCCGTCCTTGTTCCCTTTCTTGTATCGAACAATCATATACATGTACATGCGTGCAAAATCGCCTTTGTACTGGTCATCCGGCTCAAACACATTCGCATAAGAAGTATAACCGGGGAAAGTTGATTTGCCTAATTTTCCGGTCGCTACGTTGCTGCCATTTTTAAGACGTGTACCGTTGGCGCACTCGCCAAAGGCATAGTTGCTACGTTGATTGTTTACCTTTCCATCCGTTGGAACAATATGTCCCAAATCATAATAAGCGGGGGTCTTTTCATTAAACCAACTCTTTGGCAAGGAGTGCTCACGATTGTAGCAATCACCTACATCGCTATAATTGCCGCATTGGTTTTTGCTGTAGGTAAATAGCACGTTGGAATACATATCCCATATCTTACCCGCTTTGCCTACCGAATCCGCAGGATACACGTCCGTTGTTGCGTATGCGGTCCATAATTTGGCATAAGACATATCTTTGGGACCGGAAGCAGTAATAGTGTACAGATTATCGCGTAAAGTGGTTTCCTTTGTATTATCAATAGTCGAATAATACGTTTGGTCGATTGCCCAACTAAGTTGCGCGAAGAATATGAACGCAAGGAAAGTGTAGAAATGTTTCTGCATGGTATTGTGTTTTTAGTTCGTTACAAAAAATCGGACAAAATTACTACATTTTTTGCATATATGCAAATAAAAACAGCAAAATCTTCTAAATTTTGCCGTTTTGTATGAATATCGCGTCATTTCTCACACCATCTGTCTCAAAGCATCAGGGCTCGCGAGCAGTTCATCCATTTGCCGCAATAGCGGAAAGACATCGTCTACATCCATCGCGCGATGGTCAAAAGCAATAGTGAGGGTGATGACGTTGTCACGAAGCGCTCCGATAGCGATACAAGCCATTTGCGGCGGAACAATCTCCAGCAGCGTACAAATACCTTTCCATTCACGATAGATAGCGCCTACGTTGGAAACGGTGATGGTTCCTTGTTTGAGGTCACGACGCGTAAGCCTTTCGTTCTCAGGTATTTGGCGGTATTGTCTGCGCTCTTTGCGATTCAGGGTGCGGAGGCGTTTGTGGTCTATAAGTGCCCCTATAAGACGTCCGATAGCCTTGACAAGATGCAGATGTTTGAGTTCGTCAAAAGTGTCATGAATTGAAACGTCAAACATGGCCTCTTCCATATTCGTGTTTGCCGCCCGTCGCATGATATCGTCCATTGCAGCACCTATCTCTCGCATGGACATTTTTTCTGCCCCATAGAGCGTGACGGGAATCATCAATCCGCTTGGAAAACGCACAGGTACAGAGACATCAACATTGTCATACAGCGTTATCCGTCCGCTGATAAGCCGTCTGTGATAACGTATATGCCCGTTCATTTTCGGAGCAGCGCCCAATGCCTCTGCAATCAGTTTGAGCATAGCGCTATTGATGGTCACATGTTGGTCTGCATGAGCAGCATTGTGCTCTTTGAGCACACCCAACAGGTTTTTCACCGATGCTTCGTAGGTGATAGATGCATGTGGCGTGCCTGCCCAACTCTCGTCCGTCATCGCCGCGACCATCTTACGCTGAATGGTAAAATATGTGTGTTGCGCACTCATGTTCAAGGCAGAATCTCATGGAGTATCTCGCTGACCGTGGGGTGCGGGAAGACGACTTGCTGGAACTCAGCCGTAGTGTAACCCATGCGCACGGCAAACGAGGCGGCGGAGATAAACTCCGAACACGGATTGCCTATCATATGAACACCCAAAACGCTATGGTTCTTCGCGTCAATAATCATCTTGCATAAACCTGTCTCGCCTTCGTTCTCTGCCATAAAACGACCCGAGAAAGTCATAGGCAAACGGCTGATTTCCACCGCGATATTCAGCTGCTCGGCTTGGTTTTCCGTGATGCCGACAGATGCAATCTCCGGGTTCGTGTAAACGACCGAAGGAATGGCATTGTAAGCGATTCGCTGCAGCGGGATGGTCTTGAGCATGCGACCAACAGCTACTTCGGCCTGACGGGAAGCAACATGAGCCAACATGATCTTACCCGTCACGTCACCGCAGGCATACACGTTCGGCAGGTTCGTCTTACAGAAATCGTCAATGACGATAGCGCCTCTGTTCAGCTCGATATCGTTGAGCGCTTCAAGACCGTTGAGATTGGCTCGTCTGCCGACACTCACCAATATCTTGTCGGCTTCATACTCCACTCCATTGGCTGTCACTTTCCCGCCTTCAATAGACTCCACTTTGGTGCCCGTCAGGATGTTGATGCCGGCTTTCTTGTATTTCTCCGCCAATACTGCGACAATCTCCGGATCAAGGTTCGGCAGGATAGTTGGCAACGCTTCAATGACCGTTACGGGCACACCCAGTTCGTGATACAGCGTCGCAAACTCCATACCTATCACACCTCCGCCGACGATGATGATGGAAGCAGGCAGCTCGCTCGCATTGAGGGCGTCTGTGCTGTCCCACACAGCGGGATTATCTTTGATGCCGGGAATAGGCGGAACGAAGTTCGTAGAGCCTGTACAGATCATCAGGTTCTCCGCTTCATAGGTCTCTTCGTTGCAACGAATGGTCACGAGTTCGTCCGTGCGACTCTCCACTTTCGCAAAGCCGCTGACAAGCGTACAATGCTCATTATTAAGGCGTTGCTTGATGCCTGCTACCAGTTTGCGCACCACGATGGTCTTGCGTTTCTGCATTGCCGCAAAATCGAACGTCACGTTCTCAGCTGTCACACCATATTTCTGCGCATGCGTGGCATTGTAGTACTGCTTTGCCCCATACAAAAGCGATTTGGTTGGAATGCAACCTACGTTAAGGCATGTTCCGCCTACGGCATTTTGCTCAAAGAGCACCACATCTTTGCCGGCTTTGGAAGCGCGCTCTGCGGCTGTATAGCCTGCAGGTCCACCGCCGATGATAGCTAAAAAATATCTCATCTTCTATTCAGTAATCTAATCTCCGGATTAGTTTGCAAAACAATCGAGTTCGCAGGCACATCTTGGGTAAGCCAAACGTTACCGCCTATGACCGTATCATGCCCGATGCGCACACGACCAAGGATGGAAGTATTGGAATAGACGGTCACATGATCCTCGATAATCGGGTGACGCGGCAGGTCAATCGGCCGTCCTTCACCGTCATATTCAAAGTTCTTCGCACCAAGCGTAACTCCCTGATACAAAACGACATGTGCGCCGATAATCGCAGTTTCTCCTATCACAACACCTGTGCCGTGGTCAATACAGAAATACTCACCAATCTGCGCTGCAGGATGGATATCTATACCCGTTCGGCTATGCGCCAGTTCGGTCAACATTCGTGGGATACGCGGCACTCCTAATTGGTATAACGCGTGCGCCGCGCGATAATGAATCATCGCAAAAGGCAGCGGGTATGACAGTATCACTTCCCCGCGATCACTAACGGCAGGGTCGTTATGCAACACAGCATCCACATCCGTTTGCAAAAGCCGGCTTATCTCCGGTATCTGCGACCAGAACTCATCCGGTAAGTTAAGCGAATGAGGCGCCTCAACTGCCGGATAGTAATCAGGGAAAACGATGCCCTGAATATGACTGATGAGTTGTTTGAGTTGAGTAATGGTTGGTACTTTTATCATAATATACTTAAATATCTTTCTCCGGTGTCGGGTAACAAAGCCACGATGGTTTTGCCTTCATATGCTTTGTCCCGCGTCAGTTGGCAAGCAGCCGCAAAGGCCGCGCCGGAAGAGATGCCGACAAGCAATCCGAACTCTTTGGCCAGTCTGCGTGCAGCGTCAAAAGCATCTTCATTGCTGATGGTCATCACGCGATCCACAAACTGCTCCTGGAAGGTCTGAGGTTTGAATCCTGCGCCGATACCTTGTATCTTGTGCGGACCGGGATTACCGCCCGAAAGAACAGGTGACGAAGCGGGTTCAACAGCGATAATCTCCACGAGCATGTTCTTCTCTTTGAGCGCCCGTCCTACTCCGCTGACCGTTCCTCCGGTACCTACACCGCCAACGAACACATCCACTTGTCCTGCGGAATCTTCCCATATCTCCTGACCCGTCGTAGCATAGTGAATAGCCGGGTTAGCAGGATTGGTGAACTGACCGAGGATGATACTGCCGGGAGTTGCGTCACGTAACTCTTCAGCCTTGGCAATCGCACCTTTCATGCCTTCTGAACCGGGTGTGAGAACGAGTTCAGCACCATAGTTAGCAAGCAGGTTTCTGCGCTCTACGGACATCGTCTCAGGCATCGTGAGGACCACTTTGTATCCTTTGATGCGACCTACCCACGCCAGACCCACACCCGTGTTTCCGCTCGTAGGTTCGATGATGGTTGCTCCGGGTTGCAGTTTACCGCTACGTTCAGCATCTTCTATCATCGCAAGCGCGATACGGTCTTTGACCGAACCGCCCGGGTTAAAACGCTCTAACTTAAGCAGCAAACGAGTGTTGCCCTCTTTAATTTCTAACATCGGCGTTTTGCCGACCAATTCAAGTAAGTTTTTAAC
>JAGCFX010000012.1 GCA_017649925.1 Paludibacteraceae bacterium
TATTGTGTCTCATTGTTGTTTAATTTACGATGATTATATCAGCCTAAGATGGCTGATGGCATTATTCGTTGAGTTTGTATTTGCTAATATCCATACCGAAGGCGAGGCCATTGCGCTCGAGGAGCTCGTCGAGTTCGCTCAGCGACTTCTTACCGAAGTTACGGAACTTCAGCAGGTCGGCGCGGTGGAACTTAACGAGGTCACCGAGGGTCTCTACCTCAGCGGTGTTCAAGCAGTTCTGTGCACGTACGGAGAGATCCATATCCTCGAGGCGCTGGTTGAGCAGCTGACGCATACGCAGGAGCTCCTCGTCAAGCGCGGAGGTGGTGATCTTAGTGGTCTCTTCTATCACGATCTTCTCGTCGGAGAAGAGCATGAAGTGGTAGATCAGGATCTTAGCAGCTTCCTTGAGTGCGTCCTTGGGGTGGATCGAGCCGTCGGTGTCGATCTCGAGCGTAAGCTTCTCATAGTCGGTACGCTGCTCGACACGGTACTGGTCAATAGCCATCTTGACGTTGCGGATCGGCGTATAGATTGAGTCGACAGCCAGCACTCCGATAGGGTCGGAGGCGTGGTGGTTCTCGTCACCGGGAACATAGCCACGGCCCTTGTTGATCGAAATCTCGATCTCGAAGTCAGCGGACTCGTCCATCTCGCAGATGCGCAGTTCAGGATTGAGCACCTCGAAGTCCTGGAGGAAGTTGTTCATCTCGCCGGCAAGGAACTCAGTCATTCCATGCACGTGCATACGGATAGTCTCAGACGTGGCGTCCACTTCGTCAAGGCGACGGAAGCGTACCTGTTTGAGGTTAAGGATCATGTTAGTAACATCATCGATGACGCCGGGGATAGTAGCAAATTCATGATCAATACCATTGATTCTAATTGCGCAGATGGCGTAACCCTCCAGCGAGTTCAGGAGAACGCGACGGATGGCATTACCAACTGTAATACCATAACCCGGTTCGAGCGGACGGAACTCGAAGATTCCGTGCGTCTTGCTCGAATCCAACATGATAACCTTGTCAGGTTTGATGAAATCTAATATTGCCATGAATTTATTGTTTATTTAGAGTACAACTCAACGATTAATTGCTCCTTGATGTTCTCAGGAATCTCCTCACGCTGCGGAACGTTCAGGTACTTACCGCCCTTAACGGCGTCGTCCCAAGCGAGCCACGGATACTTCGAGTGGTTGAAGCCTTCGAGCGAAGCAGCGATCACCTCGAGGGATTTAGCTCTCTCGCGCACTGCGACGATCTGACCGGGTTTAACCTCATACGAAGGGATGTTCACAACCTTACCGTCAACAGTAATGTGGCGGTGGCTTACGAGCTGACGTGCGGCTGCACGTGTAGGAGCTATACCGAGGCGGTAAACGATGTTGTCCAGACGGCTCTCGAGGAGCTGGAGCAGGATCTCACCGGTAATACCTTTCTTACGGGAAGCCTTAGCGAACAGCAGACGGAACTGACGCTCCAGAACGCCGTACGTATATTTGGCTTTCTGCTTCTCGGCTAACTGCGTGCCGTACTCAGAGTTTTTCTTACGACGGTTAACGCCGTGCTGACCGGGAGCGTAATTACGCTTGTCAAGTACTTTGTCCGGGCCGAAGATAGGCTCGCCAAAGCGACGGGAAATACGCGACTTAGGTCCAATATATCTTGCCATATTTTATCTTTTTTAAGAGTTTGAAAATTTATATTATACACGGCGGCGTTTCGGAGGACGGCAACCGTTGTGGGGCATAGGTGTAACGTCGACGATCTCGACTACATCAATACCTGCAGCTACGCAAGCGCGAATAGCGGACTCACGACCCTGACCGGGACCTTTGACATACGCTTTGACCTTACGCAATCCGAGATCATAAGCGACCTTGCCGCAGTCCTGTGCTGCCATCTGGGCAGCGTAGGGAGTGTTCTTCTTCGAGCCACGGAAGCCCATCTTACCTGCCGACGACCACGAGATAACCTGACCGTCGCCATTTGCCATAGTTACAATCACATTGTTGAAAGAAGACATTACATGCAGTTGACCCACACCATCAATCTTCACAACACGTTTCTTGGCTGCTACTGTTTTCTTTGCCATAATCTTACAAATTTAGTGGGTTAATTACTTCGTTGCTTTCTTCTTGTTAGCAACCGTCTTCTTCTTACCCTTGCGGGTACGCGCGTTGTTCTTCGTGCTCTGGCCGCGTACCGGCAGACCGATACGGTGGCGCACACCACGATAGCAACCGATATCCATCAATCGCTTGATGTTCAGTTGAGTTTCCGAACGGAGATCACCCTCGACCTTGAACTTGGCACCGATAATCTCACGAATCTTAGCAGCTTGGTCGTCAGTCCAATCCTCGACTTTGATGCTTGGGTCTACGCCTGCCTCTGCAAGGATCTTCTTTGCGCTCGAACGACCTATTCCGTAGATGTAAGTCAAACCGACTTCACCGCACTTGTTCTGCGGCAGATCTACTCCGACAATTCTTATAGCCATAATTATTTACTTAAGGATAAAACAATTTTAATTGTTACTAAGTGCAGATGCTTATCCTTGACGCATCTTCATCTTAGGTTCTTTTTTGTTAATTACATACAAATGCCCTTTGCGGCGTACAATCTTGCAGTCCGCATTGCGCTTTTTGATAGATGCTCTAACCTTCATTGCTGTTTGAGTTTTTTTGGTTAGTTAATTTTTTACTTGTACCTAAAGGATATGCGTCCTTTAGTCAAATCATAAGGGCTCATTTCGAGTTTGACACGGTCACCGGGCAGGATCTTGATGTAATGCATGCGCATCTTACCGGAGATGTGTGCGGTGATGATGTGTCCGCTCTCGAGTTGCACCCTGAACATAGCGTTGGACAGTGCTTCGGTGATTACACCATCAACTTCAATTGCGTCTTGTTTTGCCATAGTGTTCTTACTGTTGCGTAGTGGGTTGTTCTAGATAAACCGGTCGCCAAGTACCTCTTGTATATAGTCGAAGGTGGACAGGATGTCGGCCTTGCCGTTGCGTATGCAAACGGAGTGCTCGTAGTGAGCAGTGGGTTTGCGGTCAATGGTTCGTGCCGTCCATCCGTCGTCCTCGATGACGATATGCCTCCGGCCCATGCTGATCATAGGCTCGATGGCAATCGTCATACCCGACTTGAGTACAATGCCGTTTCCACGGCGGCCATAGTTGCAGACCTCGGGATCTTCATGCATGTCACGACCGATGCCGTGTCCTACGAACTCGCGTATGACGCCGTAGCCGGCGCGCTCGCAGTAGTTCTGTATAGTGAAACCTATGTCGCCGAGCCGGTGCCCTGCCACCGCTTGCTCTATACCGAGATACAGAGCCTGCTTGGTGGTCTTCAGGAGCCGCAGCACATCCTCGCTGATCTCGCCAACGGGGAACGTGTAGGCGCTGTCGGAGCAAAAGCCGTTGAGGCGAATGCTGCTATCCAGGGTGATGATGTCACCGTCCTTGAGGATAGTCTGCTCCGAAGGTATGCCGTGCACGATCTGCTCGTTAACCGAGGTGCAGAGAGCACAAGGAAAACCCTCATAACCCTTGCACGCGGGAATGCCGCCGTTGCCACGTATGTACTCTTCAGCGATTCGGTCCAGCTTAGCGGTAGATACACCCGGCACAATGTGCTTGGCTACCTCGGCATAAGTCTTCGACAGCAGGATGTTACTCTGCCGCATGAGCTCGACCTCTTCGTCCGTCTTCAGATAAACCATACTACGCGCTTGTATCGCAATTAGTAAGCCATGGCGCCACGGCCCTTGATGCGCATGCCGGACTCAAAGAATCCGTCGTGGTGACGCATCACGAGGTGGCTCTCAATCTGCTGCAGGGTATCCAGGATCACACCTACCATGATGAGCAAGCTTGTACCTCCGTAGAACTGGGCAAATCCCATGCTCACGCCAAACAGACGGGCAAACGCCGGCAGGATGGCGATGATAGCAAGCAGGATCGAACCCGGCAGGGTGATACGGCTCATGATGGTGTCGATGTACTCAGCGGTCTTGCGGCCCGGCTTAACGCCAGGGATGAAGCCGTTGTTGATCTTCAGGTTCTCAGCCATCTGTACAGGGTTGATGATAACAGCGGTGTAGAAGTACGTGAAGGCAATAATCAGGATTGCGAACACGAAGTTGTACCAGAATCCGTTGTTGTCCATAAACGCGTTAACGAAGGCGTTCGAACCGTCGGTACGGAATCCCACGATTGCGATAGGGATAAACATGATAGCTTGCGCGAAGATGATAGGCATCACGTTCGCAGCATTGACCTTGAGCGGGATGAACTGGCGCACACCGCCGTACTGGCGGTTACCCTCAATACGCTTAGCGTACTGAACGGGGATACGGCGCGTACCCTGCACAAGCAGAATAGCGAACATGAACACAGCGATCAGGATCACGATCTCGAGCAGGAACACTACCAGTCCGCCACCTGCGTCATTCAAACGGGAGCCGAACTCCTGAATGAGTGCGCCCGGCAGACGAGCGATGATACCGATCAAGATGATGAACGATATACCGTTACCTATACCGCGGTCGGTGATACGCTCGCCGAGCCACATGACGAACATGGAGCCTGCGGTGAGGATGATCGTGGACACGATGGTGAACGCGTTGAAGCCTATCTCAACATGCTGTCCTACCTGAGCCATCTGAACAGAGAGGTTAACGAGGTACGACGGAGCCTGGAAGATAAGGATGAACACGGTCAGATAACGTGTGATCTGGTTCATCTTCTGACGTCCCGACTCACCATCCTTCTGCATCTTCTGGAAGTACGGTACTGCAATAGAGAGCAGCTGGATGATAATCGATGCGGAGATGTACGGCATGATACCCAATGCAAAGATCGAAGCATTAGAGAATGCACCACCCGAGAACATATCCAGCAAGGCCATCAATCCGCCTTCCGTCTGAGCGTGGAGAGCGTCGAGAGCTGTAGGATCAATACCCGGCAAAACGATGAACGATCCGAAGCGGTAGATGAGCACGAACAACAGCGTCGTCAGTATACGGCCACGGAGGTCCTCGATGTTCCAGATATTACGTATTGTCTCAATAAATTTCATAATCAAACTTTGTTTTGCTTATGGAGTATGACCCCATATCACATTACAATTTAACGATAGTTCCACCGGCAGCTGTGATAGCCTCTTCTGCTTTCTTCGAGAAAGCGTTGGCCTCAACCGTCAGTTTAGCTTTCAGTTCGCCGTTACCGAGAATCTTAACCAGCACGTTCTTGCCGATCAGACCAGCCTCGTGGAGCTCGGCTACGCCGATCTTCTCAAGTTTCTTGGCCTCATACAGGGCTTGGAGAGTAGCAAGGTTAACTGCCTTGTACTCAACGCGGTTAATATTCTTGAATCCGAACTTGGGCAGACGGCGCTGCATAGGCATCTGTCCACCCTCGAAACCGATCTTCTTCGAGTAACCCGAACGCGACTTGGCACCTTTGTGACCACGAGTGGAAGTTCCACCGAGTCCGGAACCTGCGCCACGACCGATACGCTTGGCAGTCTTTACAGAGCCCTTGGCGGGTGTTAAGTTATTCAATTCCATAATTCCAAACGATTTTTAGTCAATTACTTTTACCAAGTGTTTCACTTTCTCGACCATACCGAGAATAGCGGGTGTAGCCTCGTGCTCAACGATAGCATTCATCTTGCGCAGACCGAGGGCTTCCATCGTTTCCTTCTGCACTTTCGGAGATTTGATAGTGCTGCGAACTTTCTGAATTTTAATCTTTGCCATAGTCTTGCTGAAATTTATCCGTTAAACACTGTTGAGAGGCTTACGCCACGGTTCTGAGCAACCATACGTGCGTCACGCATCTCGCCGAGAGCGGCGATGGTAGCCTTAACGAGGTTGTGGGGGTTCGACGAACCTTTAGCTTTAGCCAGCACGTCCTTTACGCCCACGCTCTCGAGCACGGCACGCATAGCACCACCGGCCTTCACACCGGTACCTTGCGATGCAGGCTTGAGAAGCACGCGTGCACCGCCGAACTTCGACTCCTGCTCGTGAGGAATGGTACCCTTGAGGATAGGCACTTGTATCAGGTTCTTCTTGGCAGCCTCAGTAGCCTTCTGCATAGCAGCGGCAACCTCACCGGCCTTACCCAGACCGTAACCAACTATACCATTCTCATTTCCAACAACTACGATAGCTGCGAAAGTGAATGTACGTCCACCCTTGGTAACTTTCGTTACACGGTTGACTGCAACGAGGCGCTCCTTGAGCTCCAGGTCTTGTGTTGTTTTAACTCTTTGCATAATCGTCAGTTATTAGAATTTGAGACCTGCCTCGCGGGCAGCGTCAGCCAGTTGTTGAACTCGACCGTGATAGAGGTAACCGTTGCGGTCAAATACGACCTCGGTCACACCTGCCTTGATAGCATTCTCGGCGATAGCCTTGCCTACGATGGCGGCTTTCTCTGTCTTGGTCATCTTATCTTTGATAGCGAGCGATGAAGCGCTGGCCAGAGTTGCACCCTTGGTGTCGTCAATGACTTGTGCATAGATCTGGCTGTTACTACGGAAAACAGTCAGACGCGGACGCTCAGCAGTTCCGAACACTTTGGTACGGATAGAAGCTTTGATTTTAAGTCTTCTTGCTATTTTCTGAATCATACTCTTTCCTTTCTATTATTTACCAGCCGACTTACCAGCCTTACGACGTACAACTTCACCTTGGAAGCGGATACCCTTGCCCTTATACGGTTCCGGCATACGGAACGAGCGGATCTTGGCGCACACCTGACCAAGCAGCTGCTTGTCGGCGGACTCAAGGATCACGAGCGGGTTCTGGTTACGCTCTGCTTTTGTCTCAACTTTTACCTCCTGGGGTAATTGCAAATAGATCGGGTGTGTATAACCGAGCGAGAAGTTAAGCAACTGGGGCTTAGCAAGCTCTACACGATAACCTACACCTACCAACTCCAACGTAGCCTTATAGCCATCGTGAACACCTACAACCATGTTGTGGATCAGGGCACGATACAAGCCATGTTTGGCACGCATTTCTTTCTCGTCATTCGGGCGGGTAACATGGCACTCTGCACCTTCAACCTCCACCTTGATAGCGGGATCAACGGCTTGCTTCAACTCGCCTTTGGGACCTTTTACTGTAACGATATTCTCGGGGCTAACTGTTACGGTTACGCCAGCAGGAATAGCGACAGGTAATTTACCGATTCTTGACATAATCTACTCCTCCTAACATTAATAAACATAACAAATAACCTCACCGCCGAGCTTGAGGCCAAGAGCCTCCTTGTTGGTCATCACGCCTTTCGAGGTCGAAAGGATTGCGATACCCAGACCGTTCAATACGCGCGGCATCTCACGATAGCCTACATACTGACGGATACCCGGGGTGGATACACGTTGTAACTTCTTGATGGCGTTAACTTTGTTAACCGGATCATACTTCAAGGCAATCTTGATAGTGCCTTGAGGGCCATCCTCTACGAACTTGTAGGAAAGGATATAACCTTTCTCGAACAGGATTCGCGTGATCTCTTTCTTCAGATTCGAAGCAGGAACTTCCACTACGCGGTGGCCTGCTTTGATTGCATTTCTGAGCCGAGTCAGATAATCTGCGATAGGATCTGTCATTGTTTTACTTGTTTTAAAATTATCAGGTCTGTCCTGACATTGTTTAAAGATTAATTGATTCGCCGCAGTCTTCCGGAACTACCGGCACACGGTCGGACATTCCGGAACTTACGGAGTGTTATTTTACCAGCTAGCTTTCTTTACTCCCGGGATGAGGCCTTTGGACGCCATCTCACGGAACTGAATACGGCTGAGTCCGAACATACGCATGTAACCTTTGGGACGACCGGTGATCTTGCAACGGTTGTGCAGACGTACGGGGCTGGCGTTCTTGGGGAGCGCCTGCAGACCCTCGTAGTCACCGTCCTTAAGGAGTTGCGCACGTTTGGCGGCATACTTCTTGCACAGAGCAGCACGTTTCACCTCACGGGCTTTCATTGATTCCTTTGCCATAGTCTTTTACTTTTTGAACGGTAAACCAAACTCACGGAGCAGAGCAAAGCCCTCAGCATCGGTGTTGGCTGTGGTTACGAACGTGATGTTCATACCCTGCAGTTTCGTGATGTTATCAATGTTAATTTCCGGGAAGATGATCTGCTCGGTGATACCGAGGGTATAGTTGCCACGACCATCCATCTTGCTGTTGATACCCTTGAAGTCGCGGATACGGGGCAGAGCCACGCGTACCAGACGCTCCAGGAACTCGTACATACGCTCGCCACGCAACGTAACGCGGACACCGATAGGCATCTTCTTACGTACCTTGAACTGGGCGATATCCTTCTTGGACTCGGTTGCCACAGCTTTCTGGCCGGCGATGGTTGTCATCTCCTGAAGAGCGACCTCAATGATCTTCTTATCAGCAGTGGCCTCGCCCAAACCCTGATTGAGAACAATCTTGGTGAGCTTCGGGCACTGCATCACGGTCGTATAGCCGAACTCCTTTACCAGAGCCGGAACGATACGCTCCTGATAATCTTGTTTTAAACTCGCTGTATTCATTGTTAAATTTCTTTACCGGTTTTTTTACTTACGCGCACGAGTTTACCATCCTTTTCTACGCGACCCACGCGAACGGGCTTGCCGTTCTCTACGGGGTTCAGGTTCGAAATGTGGATAGGAGCCTCCTGCTTTACGATTCCGCCTTGCGGATTTTTCGCATTAGGTTTGGTGGATTTCGACACCATATTTACACCCTCTACGATAGCACGCTGTTTCTCTTTGAGCACTTCGAGCACGCGACCCGTCTTGCCCTTCGAACCACCGGCGTTTACATAGACGATATCACCTTTTTTGATATGTAACTTTGTCATATTGTTAAACATTTACGTGATTAGAGCACTTCGGGTGCCAGGGAAATAATCTTCATGTTCGTCTGACGAAGCTCACGGGCTACCGGACCAAAGATACGGCTGCCGCGAAGCTCACCTGCATTCGAGATAAGCACGCATGCATTGTCATCGAAACGGATGTAGCTGCCGTCAGCACGGCGAACTTCCTTCTTCACGCGAACAACGATGGCGCGACTTACCGTACCGTCCTTGATATCGCTCGAGGGGATAACGCCCTTCACGGCTACTACAATCGTATCACCGAGCGAAGCGTAACGCTTCTTCGTTCCGCCAAGTACGCGGATGCACAGAGCCTCTTTTGCTCCTGAGTTGTCGGCTACTACGAGCCTTGATTCTTGCTGTACCATATTACTTAGCCCTTTCGATGATTTGAGTTAAACGCCAACGAACAGTCTTGCTCAACGGACGAGTCTCCATGATACGTACGATATCGCCGACACCGCACTCGTTCTTCTCGTCATGAGCATGGAACTTGCGAGTTTTGTTCACAAACTTGCCATAGATGGGGTGCTTCTCTTTCCACTTAACGGCTACGACAATCGTCTTATCCATCTTGTTGGAAACGACTTCACCTACACGCTCTTTTCTTAGATTTCTTGTTTCCATTTGTTCGTTAATTTACTTTGTTAATTCTCTGCTTCGGAGCTCCGTTGCCAGACGTGCGATGTTCCTGCGAGCCACCTTAATCTGCATAGGATTCTCAAGCGGAGAGATGCTGTGGTTGATCTTCATGCGCTGAAGGCTCTCTTTCTCAGTAGCCAGGCGCTCTTCAATCTCAGCAGTGGTTAATTCTTTAATTTCTGCAGTTTTCATAATCCATTATACATTTTGGGTTGGGTCGTAGTCGCGACGCACAACAAACTTTGTCAAAATCGGCAACTTCTGCGCAGCAAGGCGGAGAGCCTCTTTTGCTACGTCATAGGGTACGCCGTCAATCTCGAAGATAATACGACCGGGTTCCAATGGTACGACGAATCCTTCCGGAGCACCTTTACCTTTACCCATACGTACATCCAATGGCTTCTTGGTGATCGGTTTGTCCGGGAACACACGGATCCACACTTGGCCTTGACGTTGCATATAACGGGTAACAGCCACACGCGCTGCCTCGATTTGACGACCAGTCAACCAGATCGTACCCAGACTCTTGATTCCGAACGAGCCGAAAGCCAGTTCGTTACCGCGCTGCGCATTGCCCTTGATGCGGCCTTTCTGCGAGCGGCGGAATTTAGTTTTCTTAGGTTGTAACATAACTGTTCTGTTCTACAATTTGGTTAAACATTATTGTTTCTTGTTGCGACGGAAACCACCACGACGCTCGCCACCTTCGCGACGCTCGCCACCGCGGCCTTCCTGCTTAACTGCGAAGTTAGGAGCCAGATCCTTCTTGCCATAGACCTCGCCACGGCAGATCCAAACCTTTACGCCGATGATACCTACCTTGGTCAGTGCGCCTACGTGGCAGTAGTCGATGTCAGCACGCAGAGTGTGCAGCGGGGTACGCCCCTCTTTGTACATCTCCTTGCGAGCCATCTCAGCGCCGTTCAGACGACCGCTAACCTGCACCTTGATACCCTCAGCGCCCATACGCATCGTCGATGCAATGGCCATCTTTACGGCACGACGGTAAGCAATCTTACCCTCGAGCTGACGGGCGATCTTGGTAGCTACGATGGTAGCGTCAAGCTCCGGACGTTTTACCTCGAAGATGTTGATCTGAACATCCTGTTTGGTAATCTTCTTCAACTCCTCCTTCAGTTTGTCAACCTCCTGACCACCCTTGCCGATGATGTAACCCGGACGAGCGGTGCAGACAGTTACAGTTACAAGCTTGAGAGTTCTCTCAATCACGATACGAGAAATACTTGCCTCAGCCAGACGGGCATTCAGATACTCGCGGATCTTGCTGTCCTCGAGGATCGTATCTCCGTAATTCTTACCGCCAAACCAGTTGGATTCCCAACCGCGTACAATACCGAGGCGGTTTGCTATTGGATTAATTTTCTGTCCCATTTCTGTTTACTTTTCAGCGTTAGTATTTTTCGTATCTACATATACAGTGATGTGGTTCGAACGCTTGCGGATACGATAGCCGCGGCCTTGAGGAGCGGTCAACAGACGCTTGAGCATCATACCACCGTCAACTGTTACTTTGGTTACATACAGTGTTTCCGAATCAGCCTTCTTGCCCGTCTTGGTCTCCCAGTTGGCGATGGCAGATTTCAGCACTAATTCGAGCGAGCGCGATGCATGCTTCGTGGAGAAGTGCAGTGCGCCGAGAGCACGGTTCACTTCCATACCGCGGATCATGTCAGCCACAAGGCGCATCTTACGCGGAGAGGTAGGAACATTATTGAGCTTAGCGAAGTACTGCTCTTTCTGAGCTTCCTTACGCGCTTGAGCTGCATTATATTTTCTAGCACCCATTTTAATCTTAATTTAGTGTGTTAATGTTGATTTCAATGGATTACCGATTGCCCGAGTGACCACGGAACGTACGGGTAGGAGCAAACTCGCCGAGCTTGTGACCAACCATGTTCTCCGTGATATACACAGGAATGAACTTGTTTCCATTGTGAACTGCAATAGTATGACCTACAAAATCAGGGGAGATCATCGAAGCGCGGCTCCAGGTCTTAACAACTTCTTTCTTGTTAGCCTCATTCATTGCCAGCACTTTCTGCTCCAACTTAACATTGATAAACGGTCCTTTTTTTAATGAACGACTCATGTTTGTGCAATTTTATAGGTTATTTCTTTCTTCTTTCAATTATGTACTGATTCGACTGGTTCTTCGGATGACGAGTCTTGTAACCCTTAGCCAGCAAGCCCTTACGGCTACGCGGATGGCCACCACTCTGACGGCCTTCGCCACCACCCATCGGGTGATCTACAGGGTTCATTACTACGCCACGGTTGTGCGGACGGCGACCCAGCCAGCGGCTGCGACCTGCCTTACCGCTCTTCTCCAGAGCGTGATCACTGTTACCTACAACACCTACTGTAGCTTTGCAGGCAGCCAGCACTTTGCGAAGCTCTCCCGAAGGCAACTTGATGATTGCATACTTGTCCTCGCGCGAAGACAACTGTGCAAACGTACCTGCCGAGCGAACCATGCAAGCGCCCTGACCCGGGCGAAGCTCGATGTTGTGAATCAGAGTACCAAGAGGCATGTTGGCCATAGGCAGGGCGTTACCTACCTCGGGAGCTGCCTCCGGACCGGACATAATTGTTTGACCTACTTGCAGTCCGTTAGGTGCAAGAATGTAGCGCTTCTCACCGTCAGCGTAGAATACGAGGGCGATACGAGCCGAACGGTTCGGATCGTACTCAATCGTCTTAACCACTGCGGGTACACCGTCTTTGTTGCGCTTGAAGTCAATTACGCGGAACTTCTGCTTGTGACCGCCACCGATGTAACGCATCGTCATCTTACCGGTGTTGTTGCGGCCGCCGGTCTTCATCTTACCGAACACAAGCGACTTCTCTGGTGCGCTCGCGGTAATTGTCTCGAACGCGCCAATAACTTTGTGTCTTTGCCCAGGTGTAGTGGGTTTGAATTTACGAACAGCCATTGTTAAATATTGCTATAAAAATCTATTGTTTCACCTTCGTGCAATGTAACGACTGCCTTCTTGTAACCTTGCTTCTCACCGCGGATCAAGCCCGTCTTCGTATAACGCTGCTTGGCCTTCGGAGCAACAACCATTGTGTTTACATCCAGCACCTGTACATTGTACATTTCCTCTACTGCCTTCTTGATTTCCACCTTGTTGGCAGTACGCTCTACCATGAAGCCGTAGCGGTTTAACTTTTCGCCTGCGGCGGTCATTTTCTCTGTGACGATCGGTTTGATAATAATTGCCATAGTATGATCCTCCTTATGCTAAAGTTGCCTCAACTGCTTGAACTGCACCTTCCGTGAAGATTACAGTGTTGGCGTTCATGATTGAATATGTATTAAGTTCACCTGCGGTGATCACGTTGGCCTTCTGCAGGTTAGTAGCCGAACGGAAGACGTTGTTGTCGTTCTGAGCCAGAACGATCAGAGCCTTCTTGTCAGCAACCTTCAGGTTTGCCAGTACCTCGAGCATAGCTTTCGTCTTCGGTGCCTCAAATGCGAGGTTGTCCAGAACGATTACTTCGTTCTGCGAAGCACGGAGGCTGAGAGCCGAGCGGCGAGCCAGACGTTTCACTTTCTTGTTCAACTTGAAGTCGTAGTCGCGGGGAACGGGACCAAAGATTGTACCGCCGCCAACGCGTACCGGAGACTTCAGATCACCCGGACGTGCGCCGCCGCCGCCCTTCTGACGACCGAGCTTGCGAGTCGAGTGAGCGTTCTCACTACGCTGTTTTGCTTTTGCTGTGCCCTGACGGTTGTTTGCCAAAAACTGTTTTACATCCAAGTAGATGGCGTGGTCGTTAGGCTCGATTGCGAAGATTGCATCGTTCAGAGCGATCTTCTTGCCGGTTTCCTTACCGGCTTGGTTCAAAATACTAAGTTCCATACCTTTTTACTTGTTAATGATTACGATTGAATTCTTGGCACCCGGCACACTACCCTTGACCATGATCAAGTTGTATTCGGGAATAACTTTCAAAATAACGAGGTTCTGCACGGTTACGCGATCCTGACCCATGTGGCCGGCCATACGTGTTCCCGGGAAGATTCGTGAAGGATAGGCGCAAGCACCTACCGAACCCGGAGCGCGCAGACGGTCGTCCTGACCGTGAGTAGACTGACCTACACCACCAAAGCCGTGACGTTTCACAACGCCCTGGAAACCTTTACCTTTGCTGGTTCCGATCACGTCAACGAACGTGTTCTCTTCAAATACGTCAGCTACGGTGATCGTATCACCAAGCTTGAATTCTTTGTCATAGCCGTCGAACTCCATGAGGTGACGCATAGGCTGTACGCCTGCTGCCTTGAAGTGACCGAGCTCTGCCTTGTTGGCGTGCTTCTCGCTCTTGGCCATGAAACCTACTTGTACGGCTTCGTAACCATCCTTCTCTGCAGTCTTCAATTGTGTCACTACGCACGGACCGGCTTCAATAACGGTGCACGGGATGTTCTTGCCGTCGGCACCAAAGACGGATGTCATTCCGATCTTTTTTCCTAATAATCCTGCCATGTTTGACTGATTAAATAATTTATTGTTTACTTGCCTGTTCTCGCCCGCGGGTTGGCTTACGCTTTCACTAACGCCACTTGCCGTGGGAAACAGAGCCATTTGATTGTTGTTTGTATCATTCTGTTTTTGGATTTTTCTTGAGCAGATTTGTTTTTTCCGGTGAGGGAGTTCGGGGTCCCCAAAGAACTTGTTCGAGTGGGGTGTCAGTTATGCGGGCATAATGACCGAGCCGAAAAAGCAAAGATGCCAAGAAAAAACTAAAACTTAAACTTTGATTTCTACTCCCACACCACTGGCGAGCTCCAACTTCATCAAAGCCTCTACAGTTTTTGCATTCGAGTTGTAGATGTCGATGAGACGCTTGTACGTCGAGAGCTCGAACTGCTCGCGGGCCTTCTTGTTAACGAAGGTTGAGCGGTTAACGGTGAAGATACGCTTGTGTGTCGGCAGTGCGATAGGACCGCTGATCACAGCACCTGTAGATTTCACGCTCTTGACGATCTTCTCAGCGGACTTGTCCACCAAGTTGTGGTCGAACGATTTCAGTTTGATACGAATTTTCTGACTCATTGTCTTTTTGCTTTTTTAAGTTGCAGAGCGCGCGTAGTCCAAAGAGTCATTTGCTTGGATGACCCACGCCCCACAGGGTTAATTTGTTTATACAGGTCTCTACCTGCTGTTGTTTGCTTTTGTTTGTGCCGTACCTACCGTCACACGTGTGTACGTGTGTATGTGTGTACGTGCGTTTTTTTAGGTACGTACGTGCGCTCACTTGCGCACGCACGCGCCTTTGTTATACGAGATCCACTCTACCTCCTACTTCTTCAAGAACAGCCTTGGCTATCGATGAAGATACCGGAGCATAGTGTGAGAACTCCATACTGCTGGTAGCACGTCCCGAAGTGATCGTACGCAGTGCGGTCACGTAGCCGAACATCTCGCTCAATGGCACTTTCGCCTTAACGATACGTGCGCCGTTGTGAGCAGTGTCCATGCCTTCTACCTGGCCACGGCGCTTGTTCAAGTCGCCGATCACGTCACCCATACTCTCTTCGGGGGTTACTACCTCAAGTTTCATGATAGGCTCCATGAGCACAGGTTTGGCTTTCGCGCTGGCGTTCTTGAACGCCATCTGTGCACAGATCTCAAACGAGAGCTGGTCGGAGTCAACCGGATGGAAGCTGCCGTCGATCACGGTAACCTTCAACTGGTCAACCGGATAACCGGCCAACACACCGTTCTTCATTGCGGAGAGGAAGCCCTTCTCGATCGACGGGATATACTCCTTAGGAATATTTCCGCCCTTCACCTCGTTCACGAACTGCAATGCGCCCTCGAAGCCTTCGTCAGCCGGCTCGACGCGGACAATCATGTCTGCGAACTTACCACGGCCGCCGGACTGCTTCTTGTAGGTCTCGCGCAGCTCAACCGGTGCGGAGATAGCCTCGCGGTAAGCCACTTGCGGACGTCCCTGATTGCACTCAACCTTGAACTCACGTTTCAGACGGTCGATGATGATCTCCAAGTGAAGCTCACCCATACCCGAGATAACGGTTTGGCCGGTCTGCTCGTCAGTCTTAACGGTGAATGTCGGATCCTCCTCGGCGAGCTTGGCCAGACCTACGCCGAGCTTGTCGAGGTCAGCCTGCGACTTCGGCTCGACGCTGATGCCGATAACCGGTGCAGGGAACTCGATCGACTCGAGTACGATAGGCTTGCTCTCGTCGCAGAGGGTATCGCCGGTGCGTATATCCTTGAAGCCTACGCCCGCACCTATATCGCCCGCGCCGATGAAATCAACGGGGTTCTGGTGGTTCGAGTGCATCTGGAAGATACGCGAGATACGCTCTTTCTTGCCCGAACGGGGATTGTAGATGTACGAGCCTGCGTCGAGCTTGCCGGAGTAAACGCGGAAGTAGCACAGACGTCCCACATACGGGTCGGTAGCGATCTTGAAGGCGAGAGCCGTCAACGGCTCTTCGTCGTCGGGTTTGCGGGTCGCGGGCTGGTCGTTACGCGGGTCGGTGCCTTCAATCACAGGAGTGTCCATCGGCGACGGCAAGTACGCACATACGGCGTCAAGCATCGTCTGCACACCTTTGTTCTTGAACGACGAACCGCATACAACGGGGAAGATGTTCATTCCCACGCAGCCTTTGCGAATAGCCGCCTTGATCTCCTCTTCGGTGATCGTGCTCGGATCGGAGAAGTACTTCTCCATCAGCACATCATCGAACTCGGCGCAAGCCTCAAGCATCTTGTCGCGCCACTCCTCGGCCTCGGCAATCAGGTTGGCAGGGATCTCCTCGGTGGAATACTCTGCGCCCATCGTCTCGTCGTGCCAGAGGATAGCTTTCATCTTGATCAGGTCAATCACGCCCTTGAATGTCTCTTCTGCGCCAACAGGGATCTGGATCGGGCAAGGCTGTGCACCGAGCACATCCTTGATCTGGCGAACCACATCGAAGAAGTTCGCCCCCGAACGGTCCATCTTGTTGACGTAGCAGATACGAGGTACGCGGTACTTGTCTGCTTGACGCCAAACGGTCTCCGACTGGGGCTGTACACCGCCTACGGCGCAGAACGTTGCCACCGCACCGTCCAAGATGCGAAGCGAACGCTCCACCTCCACCGTGAAGTCCACGTGCCCCGGAGTGTCTATCAAGTTTATTTTGTATTTCTTTCCATCATAGTTCCAGTAGGTTGTGGTGGCAGCGGACGTGATGGTTATACCACGCTCCTGCTCTTGCTCCATCCAGTCCATGGTGGCAGCGCCGTCGTGCACCTCGCCGATCTTATGGGTCAGACCCGTATAGAACAGGATGCGCTCCGACGTAGTAGTCTTACCGGCATCGATGTGAGCCATGATGCCGATGTTACGGTTCAGATGTAAATCGTGTTTTGCCATTTACCTTATAAAATTTTCTGCACACGTGTACGCGCGCTTAGAAGCGGAAGTGAGCGAATGCACGGTTAGCCTCGGCCATACGGTGCATATCCTCCTTACGTTTGAAGGCACCACCCTGGTTGTTGTAGGCATCCATGATCTCACCGGCGAGCTTCTCGGCCATCGAGTGACCGCCGCGCTTGCGGGCGAAGTTGATCATGTTCTTCATCGCGATGGACTCCTTGCGGTCGGCGCGAATCTCGGTCGGAACCTGGAAGGTCGCACCGCCGATACGCTTCGACTTAACCTCTACCAGAGGAGTGATGTTGTCCAGCGCCTGTTTCCAGATGTCGAGTGCGGGTTTCTCCTCCTTCTCCATCTTCTTGCCAACGAGGTCTAACGAGCTGTAGAACACGTTGTACGCGATTGTCTTCTTGCCGTCCAGCATGAGGTGGTTAACGAACTTGGCTACCATCACCTCGCCGAACACGGGATCCGGCAAGATCACACGTTTCTTTGGTTTTGCTTTTCTCATTGTTTTAACTTGTTTTGTGGTTGTCCTGATCTCTTCAGCGCCAACTCGTGGCACTTACTCAACCTTCAACCCCTGTTTGTAATCGTCCCAACGTATGGAACATTTAGTTAATAAAATTCAGAGCATTCAGCTCTCAGGTTTCAGCTATCAGCTTTCTGACGGCTGACTGCTGACGGCTTTTTACTTCTTAGCTTTTGGACGCTTTGCGCCATACTTGCTGCGGCGTTGCAGACGATTGGCCACGCCGGCGGTATCCAACGTACCACGTACAATGTGGTAACGAACGCCCGGCAGGTCTTTTACACGACCGCCACGTACCATTACGATACTGTGCTCCTGCAAGTTATGGCCCTCACCGGGGATGTAGGCGTTCACCTCCTTGGTGTTCGTCAAACGAACACGAGCCACCTTACGCATTGCGGAGTTAGGCTTCTTAGGAGTGGTTGTGTAAACACGTACGCAAACGCCACGACGCTGCGGACAACTGTCCAGAGCCGGGCTCTTGCTCTTGTCGGTAAGTTCTGCTCTTCCTTTTCTAACTAATTGTTGAATTGTAGGCATTGTAACTTGTTTTGGTTAATTGTTTGTTGTTGTTTAACTTTTGTTTGTTTTCCTCGCGCGCATACGTGCCGCGCAAAAAGCAAGCAAAGGTAGTGAAAAATTTTGACTTATGCAAATAATACCTCTAATCGCACGCATATACACGCGCACAAAACGAAAAATTGCCACACCAACCTTGCAAACGCATTGACTTACATGCATTTTAGCCTTCACCGCACCCTTCTGCCCGCCGCCCGACAAAATATAGATTTTTCACACTTTTCCGCGCTTTTATTTGCAATTGTCAAATATTTTTTGTATCTTTGCAGCAAAATTTAAAAGAGATGCAACTATGAGTTACATGCAAATGGCACAATTAGACGTACTTAACATAATACGGGGTATTCATTCCGAGAATGATTACCTAGATTTTCGCAATATGTTAGCACGTTACTTTGCCGACAAAGCGCAAAAGCAGATTGACGCCCTTTGGGACAATGGTACAATCAACGAGCAGACCATTGAGAACTGGGGTAACGAACGAATGAGAACTCCTTATCGTTATGCGGTACATCGTTCTTGATACCAACTGCTTGCTACAAGTTTTGCCGTCTAGAAGTCCGTACCATAAGGTTTGGACGGATATATTGGAGGGACAAATTAGTTTGTGCGTCAATACCGATATTTTGGAGGAATACGAAGAAATCATGGCTCAAAAGGCGACACCGGAAATCGCACAAAACGTAGTGGAGGCGATTGCCAATCTCACCACGACAACCATGCAGAACACGTATGTGCACTTTGAGTTGTTGCCTGCCGACTCTGACGACAACAAGTTTGTAGATTGCGCAATTGCTTCAGAGGCTGAATATATAGTGACTAACGACAAACATTTTAATCCACTAAAGAAGATCCCATGGCCTAAAGTGGAAATTATCAAACTGGTCGAGTTCATAAAACAACTACAATAACCCTCCGTCGCGAGGTTTACAGCGGCAACACAAGACATACAGGCACAAGCGAGTGCCAAAATAAAGCGTAATAAATCCGACTTGGTTTTCTGAAACTTCGACACTTTTGGAAATCATTTATTTACTCAAGCACGGTTTATACACGCTCACGTTACCAGCGTGAGTTTTCCGTGTATAAGTTTGAGTAAATAAGGTAGTCGAAGACCTCAGAAAATCAAATGGAGCCGCGAAAGCGCACGCTTTTTTATGTTACTTATGACACATGAAGCCAATCCCCGAAGGCGTTAGAGGGGAACATAATAATACATTTGCCATGAAACGATTTTTTCTTTTTCTGAGTGCCGCGGCACTATCAATGTGTGTGTTTGCAGATGGCTTTACCGTCCTTGGCTATGGCGATTATACTGTAGCGCAATATGAGGGCAAAAGTGGCGATTTGCATCTCTGGTACATCAAATGTTGGGCCAAAGCGCCGGCCAGTCCCAACGCCTCCATTCGTGAAGAAGGTGTGGATTTCTACGTGTACTCCACATCTGACAAAGGCATCGCCTGCACATACGAGCAAACGGAATACACCGGGGCTGCAATCCACTGGCCGCATGCCTATGAAAACGGTGTGGCGACACAGGATTCGTCCCACACGATCAATACGGGTACGTTCAAGATTGAATATAAGGGCAAAGGCGCCGGCGGACGCAACATCTACCATCTGGACTGCCATTTCTTCACCTATAATTGCGAGTATTTCCTGCGCAGAGATGTGGAAGTCATCGGCATGCGCAGCTCAAATGAGATTGAGTTGACTGAAGACCGCCCGCAGGCCGCAAGCGAAGAAACGACCAAGGATGTCGACATAACACCGGCAGCCAACTCGGTGGAGATAGCATGGGTAAAGGTAGATGATGCAGCAAAGTACGATTTGAAGATTTACAAGGGCGGAGAACTGGTATTTGAAATCATCTTTGACGCAAACGGTATAGCCGAACTGATTGACCATCAATATGACCCAAGGCGCGTACGTAGCTCCGTTCAATCCGCCGGATTCAAATATACTATTGAGGGATTGGACGAGGGCGTAGCATACACCTACTGCATTGATGCCAAGAACTCGGCGAACGAAGTTATTTACCATCATGACGGTGGCTTTACTACCGGTGGTGGCATAAATACCGATGCAGGGCTTGTCGAGTCATCCGCTAAGATTAGTGGACAAAAAATCCTCCGCAATGGTCAAATCCTCATCCTCCGCGACGGCAAAACCTACACCGTACAAGGGCAGGAAGTGAAATAGCAGACAACCTGTCTATTAACAATACGAGCGGCTCAATGAGTCGCTCGTACTTTATTTAGGAAGTCCCGTACGTAAGAATTGAAAGAGACCGATAAATGTTATTCCGTTATCATCTGTCCACGGAGCAATATCATCGCCTACAATTACCACCTTGCGGAAGCTATCATCGATACGCTTTAGCGAATTCAATTCCTGTTGGCGTTTGTCTTCATCATCAATCCGATACGCTGACTGGACGTAGTATTTATCTTGCCCGTTTGTGGCGATAAAATCCACCTCGTACTGCTTTTGTTGTTGTTTGCCGTCGTGCATCTCACGCACTTCCACAACGCCTACATCAACCAGAAAACCAAAAATCCGTAAGTGATTGTAAACCACATTTTCCATGATATGCGTCAGTTCTTGTTGGCGGAAGTTCAGGCGTGCATTACGTAAGCCTACATCAACCGAATAATACTTCCTAATAGATTCAAAATACCGTTTTCCTTTGATGTCATAACGACTTACCGACTCAAACAAGAAAGCGTCTTCCAAATAACCGATATACTTATCAACAGTCTCTCTGTCAGCTTTCATTTGCTTCACCGATTGTATGGTGTTCGCCAATTTCGTGGGATTATTCAGTGAGCCTACCGATGAGCATAGTACATCAGCTAAATTCTCCAACAGTTCGGTGTTCCGAATCTTATGCCGTTCAATCACATCCGCTATATAGGCCTTCTTCCACAAGCGTTGCAGATAGTTAGTCTTCTGCTCAGCAGAGGGATGATTGCGCAATCCGGGTAACCCTCCGTAGGTGTAATATTCTTTCCATAGTTCGTTCACTGATTCAGTTCTGTCGGTGCAGAACTCACCAAACGATAACGGATAGACATGCACTTCGTCACCACGACCTCGAAAGAGTGTGTTAATATCTGAACTCAACAGGTGGCTATTGCTGCCGGTGATATACACATCTACATTCGGCTTGGCATTCAGCCCGTTTACCAGTCGTTCAAATCCTTCTACTTCCTGAATTTCATCAAACATTAAGTAATAGTCACCATCTTGCTTGATGCGCTCATACAAATAGGTCTTGAGAGCTTGGATTTCAAGCAAGTCATCACGCATGTTTTCGTCATCTTGATCGAACGATAACGAGATGATATGATCTTCCGGCACGCCTTGTTCTAGCAGGTAGTCCGCATACACGTGTGAAAGCAGCCACGACTTCCCGCTACGTCTGAGACCAGTGATAATTTTAATCTCACCGTTATTGCGACGAGCAATCAGCTTGTTGAGATAAATCTCGCGTTTGATGTAATTCATAAGCAAGTATTTTTGTTTCGGTTGCAAAGATACAACATTTTTTTGATATTTGCAAATATTTCTCCACACTTTGGTGCAAATTTGCACTAAATTGCGATTACTTGCCATGTTTATTCGTATTTTGGTGCAAATTTGCACTAAATTACGGCCTAACGAGTAAAGTCTTCATCCTCCGTGGCGACAAGACCTGCACCGTCCAAGGCCAGGAGCACACGAACTGCATTCGCACCGCATACACACCGCATCGACCCTTTATACACAAAAAAGGGGGTGATTACCGGGTGATTACCTCGTTATTACTTTGTGATTTCTGGGATATTAGGCTACTGTCGCTCTACTCTAACTGTCAGAGTATCAGCCAATCTTGGATGATTAGGTTTATTATTTTATATACAAAAACCGTGCCAAACTTTGCTAGACACCTCTCATTACTTATTTTTGCTCACTCTCAAGGTCACATCACCCACATTTCTGACAAAATTCACGATTATCAGCAGAAAAAGTCGAAAACACTTGCAATTCTGGCATTTTTTTCGTATCTTTGCACCCGCAAAACGTTTCTGCAAGCGACACCCTCGCAATCCTAGTATTGATGCGGCTTGCGGGCGACCAATATTAGGCTATTAACACGTGATTAACATGTGATTAACACGTGATTCAATTAGCAAACACCAAAGCAACCTGCATAACCCGTTCAAAATAAAATACTTATGGCAATAATCAAGTACAACAATTTAGTAGAAGAAGTCCATGGCGCAACTTCTCCCGGAAGAATCCATCGTCAAAAGACCTTCCGCGACGCGAAAGGTAGAATTATAGGTAAGGCAAAACCTGAGACCTACGATGTTACCCATCCGCGCAGCCAGAAGCGGAAACCGGCAGTAGGTGACGAACTCGCTAATCAAAAGTCTTGGGGTAAAGCGATTTACTTTACGCAAGCACTTCTCAATACAGAAGAGGGCAATACCTATCTCAATCAGCGTTTTACCGCTCAGTTGCGTGTAACTCGTGGCTCACATGCCGACAAACTGGCCTCCGTCGAATCGCGCACAAAAACGCGCCTGAGATATATGCGTTTCGATACTTATTGCCACGCTATCCTGCGCAACCTCCTCAAACACGTCAACTGCAACACACCTGCAGAAGCGCTTGCCGCACTACGGCAATTTTGATGCATTCGCCCGCTGTTTCGAGAAAAATGTACATTTGTTACAAAAAAATTTGCAAATGTCGATTATTTTTTGTAACTTTGTAGCGCATTTAACCTATTAAGACCCGACGATTATGAAACGCCTTATCTTGAGCATTTGTCTATCCGCCCTACTTCCGATGACTTTGGCGGCATTCGAGTATGTGGACAGCCTCACGTTTTACACCATCAGAGATATCGACCAGCCGATGCTGGACATCTATGGCGACACCGTCAGTCCTGGCATCAGCTACTTTGCCGCAGAAGCCGGCAAAGCCGATGCCATGGTGCATGTAGGATACATCGAGGATACAGTGGTTGCGATGTATCTGTCTGCACAGGACACAACTGTGCTGCTGAAAACAGAGCGTTTCCTGTCTACTAACAACGGGCAACTATACAGGGCGGGAACGCATGAATACTACCGCAACGGGCGGTGCTACCATGCAGAGACATACAGGAAAGGCAACCTCTCCGCATACATCTGGTATGATGACAAAGGCTTTATCACCCGACGCTACAAAACCGTAGCCAAGCAGAAGAAGCCGGGCTTTGAAATCGTTTTCTACGGCAATGACGACACGCAGACCGTCCAGCAGCGGATTGACATGTACCCGCAAACCAACAGAGTCCTGAAGATCGAGACATACAGCAATCAGGGCGTAGAAACGAACTACTACGACATGCAAGGCGTCAAGCTCCCGTTTACCCTTCCCGACTTAGCCGGCGGAGAGGAGCAACTGTCCAAGCGCTTGAGCAAAGAGTTTGTGCTGCTGGAAAAGTATATCATGAGTTCGTTCTCTTACCGCCTGAAAGGCGCCGTCCTGGCAGACGGGACATTCCGTCCGCAGTCCATCAGGCAGACAAGTTCCGTCTCATCGCGCGGACAGGGAGGCGGATCGGCGGACGAACTGATTGATTTGGTTTACAAGCAACTGCAAAAGTACATAGAGCAATCATGCGTCCCTGGCGAAGTGAACGGCAAGAAGGAACAGATGGTTGTGCAGGCCGACATCCGCTATTCGCCCATATTCTTTGCCACGGACGGAGACACATTGTTCTGTGACAAGGATGATCCGTTCGTACAACCGATGAGCAAATTAGGCGCAGATGTTTATACGGCTGTCAATTATTCCACATACTTCCGCAACAATCCTAACGCCCCGTACTTCGCTCTGCCGTCGCATAACGGCGACACGCTTGTATTGCGCTACTTCGGCGTTTCTGACCACAAGCCCGTGCTGGTGGAACGTTACGCCGCCTACAAACCCGATTCCATGCAGAAAATCGGTCTTAACGAAATCTTTTTTGACAACGGGACACGCTTATACTGCCATTACGAAGCAGACATGCTGCAACGCGCACAGGAAAGAGACAGCACAGGTTTGCTGCATGCAGAATATACCTTCCACCCCAAGACCAAATGGGTGGACTACTTCAAGCCAAAAACAAAAACAACATACGACAGCGAGGGAAACATCCTTATGCGCATCGAGTTTGCAGAGTTCCGCGACGACAAGGATATTTGCTACGACGCCTCCGGTCGGGAAATCAAGTACGACCCCGCCAAAGACAGCCCGAAAGGACTCTATCAGGCTCCCAAGAAGCACAACGATTCCCATGCAGCTCAAGGTGACGACAAGCTGTATATCGTCGTGGAACAGATGCCCCAGTTCCCGGGAGGGCAGAACGCTTTGATTAAATTCCTCAGCGAGAACGTCAAATACCCTGTCATTGCACGCGAGAACAGGATTCAAGGACAAGTCCGTTGCCAGTTCGTAGTCAACAAAGACGGTTCAATCACTGATGTGGAAGTTGTGAAATCAGGCGGTGATGCTTCACTTGACAAAGAAGCGATAAGGGTGCTCAAAGCCATGCCGAACTGGATTCCCGGAAAGCAGCGAGGCAACCCCGTTCGCGTCAAATACACCGTACCCGTAACATTCAAACTTTAAGCACGATAATTATTCGCAGTCGGATGCTTATACACAGGATTGGTAATCCAAACGGACAAAAGTAACTACAAATCCAAACTATATGAAACGAACATATATCAGCCTGATTGCCCTATGGTGGGTCATACTGGCTACAGCTCAAGTCACCACATCCCCGAACCCTATACCCAAAAGTTACACCGGACAGGTGATTATCACTTTTGATCCGAAAGGCGGTAACGGAGGTATGGTTGGAGCTACGCAATGTTATGCCCATACCGGGATTATCACATCCGAATCCACCGGCAACAGCGACTGGAAGAATGTGGTCAGCGACTGGCGGGCTTCCAACACGCCACAACTCACCGCTACAAGTGACGGCAAATGGCAACTGGTGATGGATAACATGTTCGCTTTCTACGACGTGCCGGAGACAACAGAGATTATCGCCCTTGCTATGGTTTTCCACGATGGCCCGAAAGGCTCACAGGAAGGGAAGACAAGTTCTGGAGGGGACATAATCATCTCTTTGGGAGAGAGTGTGCAAACAGATATATGGGATAATTTCACACCGGAAGACACACAAGTACAGACTCGTCCCGAAGGAGTCGTGAACGGAATCTATTACGGGGCTGACGGCACGTCAGTTACACTTTGTACCTACGCTGCCAGCAAAACAGCTCCTGCACAGCATGTGTTCCTGTTGGGAGACATGACAGACTGGAAATTGGATAACGCCTACCAACTGAAGCGTGACGGGAATTATTTCTGGATTACACTCAACGGACTGGAAAAGGGAAAAGAATACCGCTATCAGTATGCCGTCATACGTGATGACGGAGTGAAGAAACAGATATCCGACCTGTTCTCGGAGAAAGTTATTCATCCTGATGACAAATACGAGCCGAAATCCGCTGACCCCACCCTGATTGATTACCCAACCCTTGGTGCCGACGGCGGCTACGTGACTGTAATTCAGACCGGCAAAAAAGCCTATAACTGGTCGGACGCCACATTGAATTTTGTGCGCCCAAACAAGAACAATCTGATCATCTATGAGTTATGGGTATATGATTATACCACCCTGCGTAACTACGCGGGGCTGCTTGAGCGTTTAGACTATCTTCAGAATCTTGGCGTCAATGCCATTGAACTGATGCCGGTAAACGAATTTGATGGCAACTATAGTTGGGGCTACTCTCCCAACCACTATTTTGCCTTAGACAAGGCTTACGGCACGCCGGAACAATTCAAGCAGTTGGTGGACGAGTGTCACAAGCGCGGAATAGCGGTAATCATGGATATGTCCTTCGACCACGCAACATCCCTGAACCCGATGAACAAACTATACCCCTACGGCACAGATTTAGAATCCAACCCGTGGTTTAATGTTACCGCTCCGCACGCCGATGGCGTTTATGAAGACTGGAACCACGGCTTCACTCCGACACGTGACCACTTTACCCGTGTGCTACAGTACTGGCTGACCGAATACAAGATTGACGGCTATCGGATGGAGTTGAGTCACGGGCTATGCTCCGATGCGCAGAACACATCTGTGGAAAACCTACAGTACTACTACATAAACGGAGTACAAGCAGTAGCACAAGATGCATACTTTATATGCGAACATTGGGGAGTCAACATGTCTTCCGAACAAGCGCAGTTAGTGAGTTCAGGCATGTTGTGCTGGACGAACACCAACAACGCATACTGCCAGACAGCCATGGGGTGGCTGATAGACGACGGTTTTGGCAATGCAAGCCGCGACGGTTACGTCAGCTACTGCGAGTCGCATGACGAGGAGCGCACGCAGTACAAAGCTATGACATACGGAAACGGCACAATCGGCGAGGACGAATACACGCGTCTCAAGCGCGTTCCCTTGAACGTAGCATTCAATGTGTTGCTGGATGGTTCGCACATGCTCTGGCAATACGAAGAACTCGGCTACGACTACAGCATATACTCGGACATTGACAATCCGAACGGATATAACGAAACATGGCGGACAAACATCAAGCCACGTCCGGAAACTTTGGGCTACTTCACTGACTCCAACCGAATCAACGCCTATACGAAATGCGCTCAGATTATCCAGTTACGCACAAGACTGCTTCCCTCAGTATTTGAAAGCAGTCCAACGACAAGCAGTCTGTCATCCGGTCAAGAGATACGCAGTGTATTATGGGGAAGCGACGTATATGCAGTGGGGAACTTCTCTGCAAGTTCGGACAACTCCGTATCGTTGCCTTCCGGCACTTGGTATGATTATTTGTCGGGCGGGACAGCCGCAGCGACCACATATACCATCAAGAGCGGAGAAATAAAGATTTTCACAGGAACCCCATTGTCCGCCCCTGTCATAACAACCGATTTCACATCGTTTGCCGACACTACTGCTACAACTCAACCCGTTGATACCTCCACCACCACTGATTACAAACAGCTATGGCCGGTATTGATGGACGATATGACGTACAACACGTATAGACAACATGTAGTTAGTGATCTACGGGCGGACAATAAGAATGTATCATTATTTATATGGCCTTCCGGGGAAACATATGCCGCAGGAGACGGAGTTGGCATGAATTTCTTCAACAACACAGGAGGATATGTGTCTCTCGTTGTCGCCAACCAAGGTTGGTCAGGATGCGGCTACGCAGTTGAAAGTGAGGAATCACAGCAAGCCGCGCAACAACTCAAGGAAAAAATCATTGCCAATCCCGAGAACTACTTTCTTCATATCGCCATCAAATCAAAGACAGCGCCATACCACCAGTTCTACATTTTCGGAGACAACACCATCAGTTTCATATTGGGCAGTAACGAAGTAGTTGACGGATACGACGGTGAAAAAGGTGCAGCTATCCCATTGGGAGAGTTCGAGCGTGACGGCAAATGGCACGACTTCTATATCCCCATGAAGCCGTTCGCTCAACTGATGGCTTCCTCTCAGGCAAACGGCAACACTTTGTTAGCAGCATTGTCGGGTGGAGTTCAAGGGACCGAGTTGGATTTGGATGCCATCTATTTCTGCAACGAGGCAATGAAAAATAGCATCACCCCATCAGCTGACATCACAGTCATCACAGAGAGGCAAACTATAACTCTGAATTTCTCTGATATCGAATCGATTGACGACTGGACGATCACCAACGCCACACTCAATGAGACCGAAACAACGATGTATGATTATTTGGAGACCTATGTCTATGACATTTACTCGAATATCCCCGGCGTGGCATACGTAACCGATATGCCGGATATCACATTCACCATGGAATCCACGTCCGACAAAACGAAAGCCTTTTATGTCGGCATCAATCGCGGGTATTACGGTTTCTATCAGACCGGCGGCAAGAACGGCATCATAACTATCAAAGACACACAGCCGTATGATATCATCACGCTTGAGGTAGCATCCAAAGGCTCCACTGCGGCGAATTTCGCGGACTCCAAAGGCCAATACCCGATAAACGCTGTAGCCATAACCCAAGACCTTGTTATTCCCGCCAAGAACTCAGGCGCCGAAGGAGAAGACAATTCAGGATACACCTATCGGACACTGGTTTATCACTCTACCGGCGGGGATGTACAAATCAAAGAATGTGCCGCAGGTTTCCGGCTTCGTTATATATCTATTGAACCGGGTGAAGCGCCGATGGTGACTGTGCTGGGGCAACAGATTCCGACGGATACGACGGGAGTGATCGACATCTACGGTGACTCGACGCTGATCTACGACACCGAGGAGAACACCCTGACGCTCAACAATCTGAATCTGGAGGTCGGCGAGGACGAATCGGCGGCCATCAGCTACAGCGGTATGGAGCAGTTGACCATCGTGCTCAGCGACTCGTCAACCATCGTTGCGGACACAGTCATCTCATCAA
>JAGCFX010000013.1 GCA_017649925.1 Paludibacteraceae bacterium
AAGATGGTTTCAGAGATACGCTTAAGTTGCTGACGCGCAGATAATTGTACGACATTGACTTGTATCTTCTCAATCTGTGCCGGAAGCGCACAATCAGGTGTCGAAAGAATGAAATTGATTTGTTGCTCGGCAGGATCACTCATCCCATGCGCATTGACGATGGCACCGAACGCGGTCGTCTCAGTCTCATAACGATCTGCTGCAAGCCGTTGGCGGCAGTTGTTACTGCTGCAAACGACCCACATAATCGCGGTCAAAAGTAATACTATGTACGAATGCCGACGCATAATCTCAATTCCGACTGCAAAGTTACTATAATTTTCCGAGATACGCAAGTTTTTCTACATAAATCTTCAATTTTTGCCAAGTGCCCAAACAAAACTCAGCCATCTTCCCAAACAGAATTATGCCAAACTGCGGAACAAATCATCGCCAAACTGCGGAACAAAATTTCGCCAAATTGCGGAAAAGTTTCAAAAATATTTGCACATGTCGGTTATTTTTACTACCTTTGCAGCGTTTTTCAAAAAATAACAAATTATGGAAGGCTATAAACCACGTATTGCAGATCAGTTATTAGCGGACTTATTGGACGCTTGCGGATGCGTTCTATTAGAAGGAAGTAAATGGTGTGGCAAAACAACCACAGCTGAGCAATTGGCAAAAAGTGTCGCGTATATGGCAGATCCTGAAGAAGGACCACGTAATGTTCAGTATGCTCAATCAACCCCCAAGTTCCTTTTACAAGGCGAAACGCCGCGACTCATTGATGAATGGCAGGTAGTGCCGACTTTATGGGATGCTATACGAGGTGAAGTGGACCATCGTCGTGCTTTAGGACAATTTATCATTACAGGTTCAGCTGTCCCTGCGGATAAAAAGAAAATTGTGCATACAGGCACTGGACGTATTGCTCCGCTTGTAATGCGCCCGATGAGCCTTTGGGAATCCGGAGAAAGTTCCGGCGAAGTAAGTCTGGCAGAACTATTCAATAATCCTGAACAGTTGATGGCTGAATCGAAAATTGATATTGAGGAATTAGCCTATTTGGTATGCCGCGGGGGATGGCCAATGGCAACCATGACTCCAAACCGCAAGGCGGCTCTCAAACAGGCAAAGATATACTATGATGGAGTTGTGGGTTCCGGTAATGGAGAGGATTCTGATATTTCTCGTGCAGATGGCGTACGTCGTGACCCAGAACGGGTAAAGCGGCTAATGCGGAGTCTAAGTCGGCATCAAGGAACATCGGCTTCTCATGACACAATATATCAAGATATGGCAAACAATGATGACTCGACATTGAATAGAGACACTATATCATCATATATAGCTGCACTTAAACTGATATTTGTTGTAGAAGATATGACTGCGTGGAATCCTGCTCTAAGAAGCAAAACAGCCATCCGCACTTCCGATACGAGATATTTCGTAGATCCGAGTATTGCAGTTGCTGCTCTTCGTGTCGGTCCTCAAGATTTGATAAATGATTTAGCCACATTTGGATTGTTTTTTGAAACGATGGCTGTTCGTGATTTGCGCGTATACACCGATGCCTTAGATGGGAACGTTTACCATTATAGAGATCGAAATGAATTAGAGTGTGATGCCGTTATCCATCTTGAGAATGGTAAATATGGATTAGTGGAAATCAAGTTAGGCGGAACAGATAATATAGAAAAGGGCGCCACAACCCTGAAACAGTTAGCCGGAAAAATTGACACGACGAAAATGCCGGCTCCGTCATTCATGATGGTTTTAATCGGTGTGGGCAAGTATGCATACCGTCGTAATGATGGTGTTTATGTAGTGCCTATCGGGTGCTTAAAACCTTGATTTTTTGAAACCACGAAACACCACTTTTTGATTGAACCAATTTTTTATAATATAAAATATTATACTATTTGATTTTTGAGGTTAATTTGAGCCCCACTCTCCACCCGAAAAAAGCCTGTAGGTCATTGACTTACAGGCTTTTTTGTATCAACTATTTTTTTATCGGATCATATCGTCGCCGAAGAAGGGCTGCAGGGCTTTGGGGATGCGGATGCCTTCTTCGCACTGGTTGTTCTCAAGGAGAGCAGCAACGATGCGGGGCAGGGCAAGTGCAGAGCCGTTGAGGGTATGACAGAGCGTCACTTTCTTGTCCTCTGCACGGCGATAACGGCACTTGAGGCGGTTAGCCTGGTAGGTGTCGAAATTGGAGGTAGAGGATACTTCGAGCCAACGGTGTTGCGCTTCGGAATAGACCTCAAAGTCATAGCAGAGAGCAGCCGTGAACGACATGTCGCCGCCTGAGAGACGGAGGATGCGGTAGGGCAGTTCGAGTTTCTGCAGCAGACCTTCTACATGGTCCAGCATCTCCTTATGGGATGCGTCGGAATGCTCCGGTGTGTCGATACGTACGATCTCGATCTTGGAGAACTCATGCAGACGGTTCAGTCCGCGGACGTCCTTACCGTACGAGCCTGCCTCGCGGCGGAAACACTCCGTGTAAGCGCAGTTCTTGATAGGCAGTTGTGCCTCGTCGAGGATGACGTCGCGATAGAGGTTCGTGACCGGCACTTCGGCTGTCGGGATGAGGTAGAGGTCGTCCACTTCGCAGTGGTACATCTGACCTTCCTTATCGGGCAGTTGTCCCGTTCCGTAACCCGAAGCGGCGTTGACGACGGTAGGCGGCATGATCTCCGTATAACCGGCTTTGTTGGCTTCCGCGAGGAAGAAATTGATGAGGGCACGTTGGAGGCGTGCGCCCTGGCCGATATAGACGGGGAAGCCGGCACCGCTGATCTTGACGCCGAGGTCAAAGTCGATGAGGTTGTATTTCTTCGCGAGTTCCCAGTGGGGCAGTTTGGCTTCGTCGTTGTTGACGTCTCCGACCCATGTACCGACGGTGTCACCGCCGTGGTGGGGGACGTTGGATTTGACGACGAGGTTGTCTTCGGCCGCTGCGCCTTCGGGCACGATGTCGTAAGGCACGTTCGGGATGGTGAGTAGCAGTTGGGTCTGCGCCTGTTCTGCTTCGCTCATCTTCGCGTCATATTCAGCTATCTGCGCTTTGAGGGCGCCTGTCTGCGCCTTGGCGGCCTCGGCTTCTTCGCGTTTGCCTTGTGCCATGAGTGCGCCGATGGACTTACTGATCTGATTCATCTGCGCGGCCGCGGCATCTTTGGCCTGCTGTGCCGCTTTGCGCTCTCCATCGAGACGAAGCACTTCGTCAATTGCCTCTTGGGCGCCTGAGAAGTGCTTCTTTTGTAAACCGGCAATTACTTTTGCTCGGTCGTCGTAAATCTGTTTAAGAGTTAACATACTTACGCTTGAGCTACCGGTTGGATGGAGACGTACGATTTGTTGTTGCGTTTCTTACGGAAGGTTACGATGCCGTCCGTGAGGGCATACAACGTGTGGTCGGAACCGATACCCATGTTTTCACCCGGGTTATGAACGGTACCGCGTTGACGTACGATAATGTTACCTGCCTTAGCGAACTGACCACCAAAGATCTTCACGCCAAGACGTTTGCTTTCTGATTCACGGCCGTTCTTTGAACTACCGACACCTTTCTTGTGAGCCATACTGGTTGTCCTTTCTTTTTAAGCAATAACAATTTCTTTAACTACGACGTTCGTCAGATCCTGACGATGTCCATTGAGTTTGCGGAATCCTTTGCGACGTTTCTTGTGGAAGACAAGGATTTTCTCGCCGCGGCACTCGTTGTCGAGCACTTCGCAAACTACTTTGACGCCCTTCACGTAAGGCGCGCCTACTTTGATTTTACCTTCGTTGTCAAGGAGCAGCACGTTTTCAAACTCAACGGTAGCGCCTTTCTCGAGGTCGTTCATACGATTGATGAACAGTTTCTTGCCAGCCTCAACTCTAAACTGCTGGCCTTTCATTTCTACAATTGCGTACATTGACGATTGTTTTAAATGTTCGGGCGGTGCGGCGAGCGCGCTCAACGCGCTACTTATACGAGCCTAATCCGCAAAAAAATAACGCCTTTTTTCAAAAGCGGGTGCAAAGGTACTGCTTTTTTTTGACATGACCAAATTTTTGTATGTTTTTTTTGCATTTTTTTATTTTTTTATATAAAAAGAGCCGCCTTGTGAGCGACTCTCTGTCGCGGGCAAACTCCTCGTACATGTACCAAAACTACGTTTTAGTAGTAAGTACTCGGAGCTGCTCCGCTCTCTCCACCGCAAACGCTCCACTGGTTTACGTTGGGGGCCCCATTGGGGATTAGCCATTGGCTTGTTCCCACGCGGC
>JAGCFX010000014.1 GCA_017649925.1 Paludibacteraceae bacterium
CACCACTACACCATGGATGTGGACGACATCTACGACCTCATCGGCAAGCCGCAGAAATACACGATGCCCGAAGCGGTTACATACCGCCAGAAAGCCCGTGAACAGCAAGCCTGCAAAGACCAGTCTGCCAGTCTTACCAAAGACATGCGCAACATCCTCGAGAAGTTCCCTTCGGAGCACCCTAACATCGAACCCGATTCCACCAAACAAACCCTCAAGTGCCTGGACTAAAAGAGAAAGAAGCAAAGAGAAAACTATGCAGGTAGGGGATATAATCCCTAAAAAAATAATTTATTTTATAAATTTAAAAAAGCCCCCTTATGGAAACACTTGATGATGTTATTGCGAAGCGGTTCAGTCAGTCTCTCATACCCTTTATAAAACTCGTCGACCCGATGCGCCAATTCACCATCGACCAGAAACTTGGAGAGGCCTGGGATGCGCTTCCGCTTATCGACCAGCGCAAGCTTTACCTCTACCTGCTATACCGCAAATGGCGAGGCATCGACATCTACGGTGAACCGTATTTCATCATCAAGAACTGTCACCCCGTGCCCTTCAACTGGAACGGGCACCCGGGTGTCAGCAAACTCATCAAAACCAACCGAGCGGTCATCGCCAAGTACCAAGGCGCCTTCGGCACTTACACCTACGACGAAGCACGCGTATACGGCATGACAGATCTCAAACCCTTTAATTAGCTTGTATAAATTTTAGTGAGTTTTAGCTTGTCTATTTTTTGAAAATTTATACAATCAAAAAAAGACAACCTATTATTTAATAAATTAAAAATCAAATCATTATGGCAAAAGTAGAATTGATGCCCGGAATAAAATCGATATCCGGACGAGTCGGAGATTTAATTTTTAGGACAAACAAGGCGACCGGCAAAGTGACGGTGATGCTCAGTCCGAGACCGAAGAAGGTAAAATCGAACATTCGTTGCAGAGGTAACGCATAGCTATTGCCTCCGAGATTAGTCCGAAGCGATACCGAGAGAAAAATTGAACATTTATGGAAAAATTTTTGAAAACGCAACTGGCCGGAAGGCTCGAGCGAGCCATCCATTGCGACGTAGGAAAACGCGGCCTGAACATCATGATTCACGGTTGGCTCAACTTCCACAAATACGGTCGTAAATACCGTGAGGCGGTGTGGCACCGGAAATGGTTGTACCGCAGCGAAGTGGTGGAACTGAGCGAGTATGCCGGCTACGATCTAACGAAAAACGAACCGTAATTCGTGCAACGGAGGCGATTGTTTGGTCGTCTCCGTTTTTTGTAGTAATTTTGCACCGGATTTGAAAACAACCGCATGAAATTGCGGGAAAAAGACAAAGAAACCGGCATTAGATGCCGGGCTAATGGACAAAGAAAAACAACCAAAACTATGAGAAAGATTTTGTTTATGACAGTCATCATGACGAGTATGATTCTCGCGAGCTGCAATGTCACGAGAACCATCACCACGCAGTCGCAGTATTTCCAGCACGGTGACACCACGTGCACTATCGTCACCAAAACCATCGAAACCTACGACGCCACCAAAAAACTGTAAACCGGAATAAAATTCCGGGACAATTAAAAAAGTATTAACCCCTCCGTCAATATTGGCGGATACAAACCAAACTTTAACAAAAATGGCAAAAGCAAAAGTAGGCGCGGCGGGTATAGAGTATATCCAAGGCGCATTGAAACGACCGAAGAAACAAGACGGTCACAATCACGGTAATTATCTGGTGGCGACGCACCGTACGGCAGCAACGACTAACCCGAACTGCCAGCGTCTGTACACGTTCGACGCGGACCGCTACAAACGCAGCACTCCGGTGACGACCAAAGAGGTGAACATCCGTAACCGCTTCCGCGCAGTCGCTGCGATGGTTATCGAGCGCAATGAAGACCTCACGCACGTCACCCAAGACCAGGCGGCTTTCATCGCGCAGAAGGACACGGCTAACGGCAAGAAGACCATGAAAGCGTACCTGTGGTCGGTTTGCGGTGCAGAGTATGATGCCCAACAGGGCTAATCGCCTCTCCAGCGAAAGAGCACCCTCACTCATGGGTGCTCTTTTTTTTGTATAAAATTATACAAACTCTTGCATATGTCAAAAAAAAGCAGTACTTTTGCACCCGATAGAGCGAAACCCAAACAATAATAATTATTCGCAACAATGAAAAATATAGTATTGACAGCAAAAAAGTTTAGTTTGCTCCTTTGCTTGTGCGGCTGTTTGACCGCGCAGGCAGAGCCGGTTAAGTTCGGCGAGAACCTGCAATGGGAGATAGTTAACGACACGCTCCGCATTACTTCTCCCAAAACGGATTCCGTTGCCAAGATGACTCCGTTTGATTCCGGTTACGCTCCCTGGGCGGATGACTCGCTTTCTATCAAAGCGATTGAACTGCCGAGCAATCTCACTACGATAGCCGTGTCAGCGTTTGAGTCCTGCAAAGCCCTTCAAGAGGTAACGATTCCTGCTAACGTAACCAATATCTATATGTGGGCGTTTAGAAAGTGCGCGAATCTGAAGAAAGTAACATGTCTGCCGGCTACGCCGCCTGAATTAGCAACGGATGTTTTTGCGTATTGTCACAACGAATTGGTTCTATGTGTTCCGTCCGTTGGTACATACAAAAGCAACGGGTGGGAACTCTACGAAGACAAACTGTCAACATGCTCCGAAACCCCCACAGACATTGAGTTGCCAATGACCAATGCAGCGGCTACGAAAATCATCGAATCTAATCAACTCATAATTATTCGCAACAATGAAAAATATGATGTTGCCGGAAAGAAGCTTTAGTATGCTCTCTTCAGTCCCAAAGAAATGGAATATGTCATTCCCGAGAAATTGCCTTTTAGCCTTGGTTGTCCTGTTGTCGCAGGCGGCTATGGCGCAGTGGCGCGTAGGTGCTTCAGGCGGAGGTGACTATAACTGGTTCACGATTAACAAACAGTACATGAACAACTACCATTACGACGGAGCCTGGGGATGGAATGCCGCCGTGTTCGGCCAGTATAACTTCAAGGACTGGCTCGGCCTGCGATTTGAGTTGGAGGCGTCGGAGCGTAACCACCGCGTCTATCGGGACGGAATGGCGTCCGGCACGAATTACATCAATCATAACACCTATCTCCAACTGCCCGTGATGGCGCAGTTCAGTTTCGGTGGGCAGAAAGTGCGCGGGTTCATGCATGCCGGTGTCTATGCCGGATACTGGCTCGCAGGACTGCAGAAAGGCAAGTATCAGGATCCCTTGTCGAGAAGGACCTATAATTTCAAAGCAAAGTATCGGTTCCAAGAAGAGAAAGACCAGCGTTGGGACTTCGGTATCGCCGGTGGAGTAGGTATCGAGTACCGTTTTGTCGAGCACTGGGTGATGCACGTGGAAGGACGATGCTACTACAGTTTCATCAGCACCGTCAAACCCTATATGGAGCACGTGCGCGACTATCGCTATAACACAACGGTGGGGATGAATTTAGGCTTCGCGTATATATTTTAATTTATGAGTTTAAGAGTTATGAACAGAGCAGCACACTCTATAGTACTTAGTACATTAGCCCTTTGTACATTCTCCTGCCGTCCTACGGGCGATGATTTGACGTCGTACGGTCAGAACGATTACTTGGCGTTTGCAAAGTCTGAAAACTATTTTGCCGAGGAGTTCAAGGCCTTCTGGATGGCGATGAACGAGAACTACGGTATCTGGGATTATGAGGCGGAGAAAGGGGTTGACTGGGATGAGGTGTACAACACCTATCTGCCTCAGTTCGAGGCACTTGACGACACTTCCCGTCACACCAAAGTGACCGATGAAGAGTTGGAAGCGCTGTACTCGCAGTTCGTCGACAGCCTCCACGACGGTCACCTTAAGGTGCAAATCAAGAACCTCCATACGGGCGAGTATATCGTCTTAAGTCCGAATAAAGCGCGTATCATGCGAGAACGCGGAGAAACATTCCAAAAAGAGAAAGAGAACGTCACCGACATTGGTTTCTACATCAAGTTGCCGGAGGACGACCCATACAGCGCCCCATTCTTTGATGTTGCCGATTCAAAGGGCATCATAGTAGTGGTGATTGACACTTTCTGTACCCGTATGATACACGCTGCAGAGGCGTATATTACGGCTGTGGACAATGCCGGCGGACCGAACGAGTTCAACGACTCGGTTTATGCGGACATGAAAGAGCTCATATTGGACGCCCAAGAGTTGATAGAGTCTATGAAAGAAGACAGCAAAGATATCAAGACGCTTTTGAAGGAATACAACGACTTCTGCCGCGACTACAGTCTGTCAGCCGCACAACTTCATGTCACCTTGCCGCTGCTTGAAACAGAACTGGGGGATGACGGGCTTGAGTTTATTCACTTTGCCCTCTTTAACGGCAATATAGCCTATCTGCGTTTTGGCGGTTTTAGTTTGTCGGATTATCTGAACAACCCTGCAACCGGCGACTCTACCTCTTACCTCTATTACTATCATACTGCGGTTCAGCGTGTGTGGAAAAAGTGGTTCAGCAGCATCCAGACCTTGCATGCTAATCAGAACTTAGGCGGTGTCATCATCGATGTGCGCAATAACGGCGGTGGTTTGCTCAGCGACTACCGATATGTCTTAGGCGCGTTGCTGCCTTCGGGCGGATATATATCGCATTACGAGCGCGTTAAAGAGGGCACCGGACGACTCGATTTCTCGCCCGTCTTACCGTTCTACGTGTCTACGCTATCCGATGAGCACGCGGTCATCAATGACAGACCTATCGTCATCCTTGCCAACACGTGTTCAGGCAGCATGTCCGAAGTGACCACGTGGGGCGTGAAGAGTCAACCGAACGGGTATGTTATCGGTACGCGCACATGGGGCGGACTGAGCGCACTCAACGACAGTCCTGATATGTACAGCACGACCTATTCCGGCGGTTTCGGCGAGAGAGGCGTCACGCCGTTCTACGGGTATGTGCCGCGCTTTGTCGGCCTTTTCGGAAATGACCGGAAGATACTGGAGGGCATCGGCATTACACCGGACAAGGAAGTGCCGCTCGATGTCGATTACTGGAAGACGCAGAATCGCGACAACCAACTCGAAGCCGCACTGGACTACATCCATGCGCAATAGATGCAAAAAGGGAGCTTCGGCTCTCTTTTTTTGTATAAAAATATACAAAATATTTGCGTATCTCGAAAAAAAGCAGTACCTTTGCACGCAAAATGTATTTATACTGAAATTTTAGATAA
>JAGCFX010000015.1 GCA_017649925.1 Paludibacteraceae bacterium
CAGGTTCATATACCATTCCAGATGGAATAGAATCAATCGCAGGTGCCTCTTTCGATGATTGCACCGGTTTGACCTCTGTGACGATTCCCAATAGCGTCACAAGCATTGGAGATGGGGCTTTCGATGATTGCAGCGGTTTGACCTCTGTGACTATTCCGAATAGCGTCACAAGTATTGGAAATGAGGCTTTCGATGGTTGCAGCGGTTTGACCTCTGTGACGATTCCCAATAGCGTCACAAGCATTGGAATGGGTGCTTTCGAGGGTTGCAGCGGTTTGACCTCTGTGACCATTCCCAATAGCGTCACAAGCATTGGAGAGTATGCTTTCGCTTTTTGCACCGGTTTGACCTCGGTAACAATAGAAGCAGAAACACCACCAACATTAGGGGAGGAAGCTTTTTATTATACCACTAAATGTCTAATCTATGTTCCCTGCAATGCAGTAAACGCCTATAAAACTGCTTGGAGCGAATATGCGGACTGTATTGTTGCTAATTGTGCATCATATACTATCACCTTTGTTAACTGGGATGGCTCGAACTTGCAGACATTAAGTGTCGCAGAGGGCGAAATGCCGCAATATACAGGCTCGACGCCTGCACGTCCGGACGATGAGGAATATACCTATACTTTCTCCGGCTGGACTCCGGCAATTGTGGCCGCAACAGAAGATGCCACTTACACCGCAAACTATACCGCTACACCAAAGAGCCAAGGCATCAATGATGTACAAAGTGACCAAGTACAAAGTACAAAGGTTGTTCGTGACGGGCAAATGTATATACTACGTGGCGACCACACCTACGATGCCCAAGGAAAACTGATTAAGTAGAACTACTCAACTGATAAACTAATCAACGAACTATTGAAGTGACTCACATTGTGGGTCACTTTTTTTGCCCGTCACACGCCTACTTGTGTTTTTTTTCACTTGGTCCTTTTCATTACGACAGATGCATGCTCTCTCGGTCCGTTGCCGTGTCGTTGCCGTGTCGTTATCGACTCGTTGTCGTGTCGTTGTCGTGTTTGGCTCGAGAAAGTTACGAGACTGAACCACAAGATACCCATAACATACCCATAGGATACCCATAGGATACTTGCCCCGTTTTTGCACAAACCTCGCTTCTCCTGTATATATACTATGTATATATACACTTTTCGTCGTTTTTTATAAAAATTGAAATAAACTTGCATATCTCAAAAAAAAGCAGTACTTTTGTGGCGTGAATTATAAAAACAGACTTATGAAAAAAGATTTTTGGGATAACTTTCAGTCGCATAAAGTGGTGCGGATCTTTAAGATTATTTCCGAATCGGCAGTGTTCGCGTTGTTACTGTCGCTGATACTTTTCGGCGTGGAGATGTTCAACGAGATGGAGGACTCCCGCGAGATGACGAAGAACCTGCTGGAGATCCAGAACTCGCTTTCCACACGTTATCTGGGTGAGTTCCCGAATTTCGTGCCGGACATCAATCAGTTGTACTCAGAGGCCAAAGCCGGCGATTCAATAGTGGTGCTGGAAGATGTGCTTTTCTACGGCATCACGAGTGCTCCGGGCGAGTTCTACGAGGCAACGACGAAGTTACTGGATCTGGCCGCCGCGGGCAGTCATGTGATGATAGCATACTATCGTCCTCACGGGCTGGCGTATGACTTCATGATGCAGGAGTGGTTGCTATCCCAAGAACAATACAATCATTTCCGCGACACGATGACGCTGTTTGAGCGCCGCCAGCATGCCTACAAAGAGGAGATGCGCGCGTTGATGGATTCGTGCCGCACGAACGAAGTGAACAAGACAGAGACGCGTCGTCTGATGCGCGCGCTGATGGACAAGAGTTTCGGCGACGTCATCGGCAAGCAGCGTGACGGCAAGCCTGTCATTGCCTATAGCAGCGACAACGAGCAAGTGAAGGCGATGTTCCTCGAGCGTTATTTCGCCAAGACGCGCGAAGAAGACCGTGCGGCATTCAAAGCGATGATCGCCAAATATCGCTATCCGACCACCCGCGCGCTGCCCACCGACATCTCCACGCGTACCGAACTGGAGACGGCAGAGATGTGCCACCAGATGGATTCCGTACGTATTCAGTACCTTGGTCGCGAAGGCGCATCGATAGACAAGCCGACGTACGCCGATTTTGTGAATATGTTCGCTGACATGACCCAAGTGATGGAGCGTACTTTCCAGCGCTATCCGTCCATTCAGTTAGTGGCGATTGATGATTTCCTGTCTGTTCGCAGTTGGCTCGTATGCTCAAAGAAAAACGAAGGGAAAGCCATCATGGCCTTCCCCAGTCGTTATGCTTCCAGCGAGATAGGATTCTTCACTACCGACGCTTCGACGCGCGAGTACATCAAGACGATGGAGCGCGGAATATTGGTCAATTTTGCTCCTTAAGCCATCGGTCAAGCCACTCGCGGAACGTGCGTTGCCATAGGATTCCGTTCTGCGGTTTGAGCACCCAGTGGTTTTCGTCCGGGAAGATAAGCAACTCCGCGGGCACACCACGCATCTTTGCCGCATCGAAAGCAGCCATCGCCTGGTTCGCCAAGATGCGGTAGTCTTTTTCTCCGTGGATACAGAGAATCGGAGTGTCCCATTTATCGACGAACTTATGCGGGCTGTTAGCAAACGTACGCTGCGCCACTTTGTTGTCCTTGTCCCAATACGCGCCGCCCATATCCCAGTTGGCAAACCATTTCTCTTCAGTCTCCAGATATTGCATCTCAAGGTTGAAGATGCCGTCATGTGCGATGAAGGCTTTGAAGCGCTTGTCATGATGTCCGGCAATCCAATAGACGCTGAATCCGCCGAAGGAAGCGCCCACGCAGCCTAAGTGATCTTTATCGACGTACGGCTCTTTGCAGAACTCGTCAATGGCGCTGAAGTAGTCCTTCATGCACTGACCTCCGTAGTCGCCGCTGATCTCTTCATTCCACTCTTTGCCGAATCCGGGCAGACCGCGTCTGTTAGGCGCAACGATGATATAATCGCCTGCGCTCATCATCATGAAGTTCCAACGGAAAGACCAGAACTGCGAAACAGGACTCTGCGGGCCGCCTTCGCAATATAAGATCGTCGGGTATTTCTTAGACGGGTCGAAATGCGGCGGGTAGATGATCCACGTCAGCATCTTCTTACCATCCGTCGTGTTCTGCCAACGCGGCACGACCGTTGAGCGCTCAATCTGATCATAGATATTATCATTCTCATGCGTCAGTTGCTTCAACTCCACATATCCGTCAATCTTCGCGAGCGCTTCGCGTACGTTCAGTTCATAAATCTCGTTTGCTTCGCGCATCGAGTGCTTCAGCAGGTACGCATGTCCGTCCGTCACACTACCTAACGAGACGTCGAACTGTCCCTCCGTCAACTTCGCGCACCATCCTTCCAGCCCCATCGCCCAGAGATGGATAGTACCTTGTATGACAGCCGTGCCGAGAAGCGTGGAGTCATCGAGCCACTCGAACTCATCGACGTTGGTATCGAGGAAACGGCTGACGAAACGTTTCTCGCCGCTCTCCAGATTCATCACCATCAATCGGTTCTCGTCGCTCTCATAGCCATCCCGTGCCATCGACGACCACGCAATCCACTCGCCGTTAGGCGAATAGGCAGGGTTCGTGTCGTAGCCTTTGTTATCCATCGTGATGTTCCACTCGTCGCGCTCGCCTTCATTGAGCAGGCGGTCCACGTTGATAAGGAAGATATCGCTATTCGTGCTGACGGCATAGTCGAGTCCGGTCTTCTTGCGGCAGGTATAAGCGATCTCCCGGTTGTTTGGATTCCATGCCAACTGTTCAATGCCGCCGAAGGGTTTCATCGGGCACTCAAAAGCCGTACCTTCCAAGATATTCACACCCTCATCGACTTTCGCACGCTTGATGCGTTCGCCTTGTCCGAAATACTCAATCTCCAGCTTGCATACAAACGGCTGCGGTGCGGTCTCTGTCCATTCGTCCCAGTGTTTGTACATCAGATCTTCGTGTACATGTCCGGTAGCCAAAGGCAAATCAGGATACTTGTCTGCGGTTGAAGAGACAGTTTTTATTTGTTTGACGAGGATGATCTTGTCGCGCATAGGGGAGAGTAGGAATCCGTCAATGTCGTTGGCTCCTTCCACTTCTATCTCTTTGCCGTCGCGGCGCAGATAGAGTTGCCCGGCACGCATAAACGCGAGCCATCCGCTGGCACCGAACCAAGCAGGCTCATATCCTACGAACTCATCCACAACATTTACCATTTGACCATTTACCATTTTGTCATTGTACGGATTGACGATACGGATCCATGTGGTTGAGCGGTTCTCGGGAACGCTGTAATAGCTGACGGTATAAGCCAACTCACCCGTCTCGATGTCGCTTTTCGCACAGCCGATGCGCCCCATCGCCCATAGCCCTTCCGGCGTCAGACGCCCGCCTTCAATAGTAATCTCCGGCTTGGTGATAGGATTCTTGCCGTCATCTTTTTTCTCCGCGCAACTCGCGCCCAGCAAAACCATTGCTGCCATAATAGTAACTTTGAAATATCTCATGTTCTATAATCGTTTTCCGTCCATTGCGTAGACTTTCCCGTTTCGCTCGATGAGCAGTTGTCCGTCACGGAGCACTTTTGTACAGGGTACATTGTCGCTTTGTACATCATCAATACCCAGCGGCGCAAACCCGACGAATCTGCCCATATAGTACGGCGCGCAGACGTCTGCAGCTGTTTGACCGCTCGGGATCTGTCCCGTACGGTTGATGTTATGGGTGTTCTTCTCCGGATTCCAGAACCCGCGGTTTTGCCATGTCCAAAGTACCGTACCTTTGGAAGTGTTCCAGTCCGTGTCATCGCCGTTACCTGCTTCTTCGGGGAACCAGTAGTTGATGCCGTCTACATTACTCAGCGGCAACAATGCGTCCACCAAGTCTTTGACGAACTGATACTGTCCTTGTTTGGAGCAAGCCCACACGTCCTGGGTGTTATAATTGACGCCGCTCGTTGGCCAGTATTGGAAGTTGTACGCACACTCTACGATGTGTACACGTTTGGTCGGGAAGTTCGTCGCAAGGGCGTTAATGGACTTCACAAGGTTCTCCTTGTTGGATTTATTGGCTACTTGTTCTTCCGTCAAGTACCCGTGCCAGAAGGGGTAGTAACTGAGACCGATGATGTCATAGTCCACACCGCCGTCAATCAACTTCTGGTAGTAGAACTGGTTGTAGGCCGTATTGCCCGGGCGATCGGTGTGAATGATAATCTGTGCTTTCGGACATAGTTGGCGCACGGTGTCGCAACCCGCTTTGAGCAAACCTAAATAGCCCGACCAGTTGTCGCCGCTCTTCTCATAAGGATGCACCTGTATGCCGCAAAGACCGTACATGATCTCGTTGCCCACTTGCACAAAGTCCGGCGTGGCACCAGCGGCATTGAGTGCCCTCAATACCTCACTCGTATGCTCGCCAACATGCTGCGCCATCGCCGCATCGTCACTGCCTTGCCATGCAACAGGCGCTTGAATATGCGTGGCATCTACCCATGTATCCGAGTAGTGAAAATCCAACATGAAGTACGCCCCCGATTCCTTGATGCGTTTGCCCAATGCCTTCACATACTCAAGATCCTGACTCAACGACGGGTCGGTTTTGTCCGGATTGACAAAGATTCTCACGCGGAAGGTATTCCACCCGCAGTCTGTCATAAACCACGTCAGCAAATCGCTGATGGTTTTGCCATACGCATCTTTGTAAGGCGAGTTATGCTGCTCATAAAGCGGCAACATCGAAATGTCGCCGCCTATGTAACGTTTCTGCTCCGCTTGCATATTTGCGCATAACAAAGCAAGGAGCAATAAAGAAATCAATCGACGCATAGCTTAACGAACGTCTTCTACCAAACGAACTGACAGACCGTAGAAGCGTTTCTCGTGGTCACGCGGGCCAATACGTTTCTCGCTGAAGAAGAAGTCACGAGCCTCATCCTCTGCGCCGCTCTCCGGTGTGAAAACAGTTGAAGACCAATAGAAACCGATAACGCCTACTACGCTCATTTCCTTACCGTTACGGAAGCCACCTGCCGGCAGGAACACAGCGCCTGCTTTCTCCATCTTCTTCCATTGCTTCTCGCTGTACTCGTTTGTTTTCCAGTTGTTGGCTTCCGGTGTGAATTTCATTTTCTTGGGCAGTTGCCAGTCATCCGGCAGCAGTATATAGCCGTGTACGTCATCTACCGTTGCCTGGCTGCGCAGTTGAGCTGCGTTAGGACGGGTAACGAGCAGATAGAACCATTCTTCCCAAGTGAGCGTACGCCATGCCTGACCAAGGAAACCGCCGTTCATAACGGTGTTGTTGCCCCAATCATTGAAGGTATAATATTCCTTTGCATCCTCAATGGCCAGCACTGGTGCATCGCCGGTGCCCCAACCAAAGAGGTCAATCCAGCAGTCATAACGCGGACCGATGAGGCAGTTGCTGCAATCATCGAACGCATAACTTACATTACCTTTCGTAACATTACCGCCTACGAAGTCAAATTGACGCTCCGCAAAACGCCAAGCGTTCTGAACAGGCTGATATTGCAAGTTACCCTGCGAGAAAATCACTTGCTTTCCCTCTGCTACAGAGAACTTACCTGTTAGCGCACCGCCTTCGGCAGCTTGCGCGATTAGTGCGCAGCACATTACAGCTGCTAAAAAGAGAACTTTTTTCATTGTGTAAGTAATTTAAATCGGCGGCAAAGGTACAACTTTTTTTTTAGATATGCAAATTTTTGTGCGAAATTACACATTATGCTTGCATATTTGAAAAATTTGTAGTAATTTTGCACGCAAAATTGTGTACAAATGAAACTATTACTCATTTTATTGTCGGTAATGACGTTTACGGTGGAGACTAAAAACTCTGTGTCTGCTTCCGGTATATGGCCGTACGACATGCAGGTGACTTTTGACAACAATAGTTCCCAAGGAAAAGGGAACGTCGGCAAAAATGACGTTGCGGCTTTTAATGTAACGGAGTTGGGCGGCATTACTATTGAGAAGATAGATGTGTATATTAAGTCCAATAAGGAAAGCGGAGCCGGCAATATAGAGGCACGTGTGCATCAAGGTTTGACGACATTAGGCACCAAGACAGGCAGTTTTGAAGACTGGACCGGCAGTTTTGATGATACCAAGTATCACGCCATCACTATTTACGAAGGCAGTGTGCCTAATGTGTACGATGTTTCGATACAACTTATCGGGACGGAAAACTCCCTGCATATTGAGAAATATGAAATCACATGGGCATCTGCGCCCGCCCGCACGGTAACGCTGATGAAAGGCAGTGCGGTCTATTCGACTTTAACAGAGGAGTCGGGTGGGGAAGGCGTGACGTTACCTGCGCTCCCTGATTCCGCTGAGTGGCATTTCATCGGCTGGTCGGAAACGGAGTTCTGGGAAACGAATACGATGCCCACTGTCCTCAGTACTTCCGACAAGTATTATCCTTCGCATAACTGCAGCCTTTGGGCAGTGTATAAGTATCAGGTCGAACCCGAAGAAGTTTATCTAACCGAACTCAAGTCAGGTAAGTATGTGTATGCGGACACGGCTAGTGGGGTTGCTATTACAGGCGTGCCTGGAAGTGATGGTAGAATGCCGTATGCGACAGCTAATCCATCTACAGAAAACCAACATTATTATATAGAATTTAATGCAACATGCGATAGTGCAACAATACAACATGTAAAAACCGGTACGTATATTGGGTACAAGTCGGATGGTAAGAAACTTATTGCACAGGCCTCAAAATGGTGCGTGTTTCACAACAATGCCCAAACTGGCTTTTATATGAAATACGGGGAAAAGTTATATCTCTTGTATCCTTATTGTAATGATTTGAGTACAGATTACGCCGGACTAATCAATGTGAACGATGTAACAACTACTCCCACTGCCCTAATGCTAATCCCCGAGAAGCCGGAGAAGGACAGGTATACTTGCCACCCCGAAGGAGGAGAAGCGCCGACGGAGACTTTGCCTATCATAGGAACGGAGAAGGAATTTGTTGTGAGCTTCGGGCTCTATGAACTGCATATTATCAATGGACAAAAATATCTGCGATTGAAACAATGAAAATTCTAACCATCATATTGAGTGTACTGCCGGCTATTCTGGCAGGTGATTTTAATCCCAAAACGCTCTCTACGGCGGAGCAGGATAGTATCCTCTATGCCGGTGTGCAACAGGAAGAGGACGAGAATGTGTGCACACGCTATCGCTTGGAATCCGAGAACGAGGAGCAACTATTCCGTCATTCGCAAGTGGCGGACTGGTATATTTTAGATTCTATGCGTCATACGCACAAGCAGTTGGGCGAGCCGCTCAAACTCGGCAAAGTGCGTGACGCACAGATGAGTCCTAACGGCCGGTACGTAGCGTTTGCGCAGGGCAACAATCTCTATGTCCACAAACTCGATTTCGGTACTGAAGTGGCGGTGACGAAAGATGAGGATACGGATGTTATCAACGGCGTTGCCGACTGGCTGTACGAAGAAGAATTCGGTACTACGGCACTCTTTGCTTGGTCTCCGGACTCCAAACAACTGGCTTTCGTCAAACTGGACGAACACGAAGTGCCTGCCTTCAGTTGGCAGTATTTCTTAGGCTCTGACTATCCCACAGCAGACACACTTCGTTATCCCAAAGCGGGTCACAAAAACGCGAAAGCTTCGGTATGCGTCTACGATATTGCTACGAAAGGAATTCTGACAATGCAGGTCAATAACGACCAAGCAGACGTCTATTTCCCGCGTCTCAAATGGAACAATGCCGGGGAGTTGTTGGTGCTCAAAGTGAACCGTGACCAGACAAAGATGGAAGTGCTCGCATGCAATGCGAAGTCCACGGTGGCGCACCCGCTCTACAAAGAGGAGAGCAAGAAATACTTCATCGACTATAGCCTGTTTGACCAATGGAAATGGTTGAGTGACGATCGTTTTATCGCGTTGAGTGAGAAAGACGGCTGGCGCAGGGCGTACCTCTTCTCCAACCAAGGCATTGAGCAGAAGGTCCTTACGCCTGCCAATATCGACGTGACGGCTATATTCGGCGTGAATGAGAAGACGCAAATGCTTTATTATCAGGCAGCGCCGAAACCGAGTACGCGGCAGATCTACGAGCTGAATATGAAGAAAGGCACCGTCACACAAATCACGAAAGAGGACGGCATTTGGTCGGCGCGCTTCTCCAAAGACTGCGACCGCGCGGTCCTTTGCTATCAGTCTTTCGACACACCGAACACGTATAGCCTTTATTCAAAGAATAAAAGTAAACTGATTGAGGATAACGCGGAGGTAAAAAAAGCATGGCAGGCTAATGGCTTACCGGAACCGCAGCTCCTAACCATCCCTAACGGCAAAGGCAAAGAGTTGGAGGCAATGCTTCTATTGCCGTCAGGTAAGAGTTCCTCCCCTTTGGTTGTTATGCATTACAGTGGACCTGCGAGTCAACGCGTGCTGAACCGTTGGCGCAAGAGGTTTGAGTATGCGTTGGTAGAGCAAGGGTATGCTGTGCTCATCGTTGACCCGCGTGGAAGTGACTGCCGCGGAAGAGAGTGGCGGAACGAGACCTACATGAATCTCGGCGTCAAAGAGGCGGAAGATCTCATTGCTGCGGCGAACTGGGCCGCGCAACGTTCGGATATTGATGGCGATAGAATGGCTATCCTCGGATGGAGTTATGGCGGCTACCAAACGCTGATGACCATGAGTCAGAAAGACCATCCGTTCAAGGCAGGTATCGCTATCGCTCCTGTGACCGACTGGAAGTTATACGACAGCGTATATACGGAGCGTTTTATGCGTCGCCCGCAAGTGAACGACAAGGGCTATAAACAGGCTTCGCTTCTTCCTCGCGCCAACGACCTTACCGGAAATGTCCTGATTATTCACGGCACGGCGGACGACAACGTTCATGCCCAGCAGACCTGGCAATATATAGAGGCTCTCGTTGAGGCAGACAAGCAATTTGAGATGCAGATTTACCCGGATGACAACCATTTCCTCAAAAAAGGTAATCACGCGCTGCATATGCACACCAGAATATTGAATTTCTTACAAAAAAATCTATAAGACATGAAAAAATTTGCTTTAGGTATTGACTTAGGCGGTACCGGCACCAAGTTCGGCTTGGTAAACGAAGAGGGACAAGTTCTCCGCAGCAGTTCACTTCCCACGCAGCAGTATCCGAACATCGACGAGTATTGCGATGTGCTCTGCGCGGGGCTCAAACAACTGGTGAAAGAAGAAGGACTGACGATGGCGGACATCGTGGGTGTAGGCTGCGGCGCGCCGAACGCCAATTTCTATTCGGGTTGTATTGAACAGGCTCCGAACCTGCCGTGGAAAGGTGTGGTGCCTTTTGCCAAACTCATCACGGAGCGCATGGGCGTTAAGTGTACTATTACCAACGATGCCAATGCTGCGGCGCAAGGTGAGATGATCTACGGCTCTGCGCGCGGACTGAAGAACTTCATCGTTATCACGCTCGGCACAGGTGTCGGCTCGGGTATTGTCATCGACGGCAAGTTGCTTTACGGACATGACGGTTTCGCCGGCGAGTTGGGCCACTGTAAGATTGACCACTCTGGCAACGGACGTCTCTGCGGCTGCGGTCAGAAGGGTTGCATTGAAGCCTATGCTTCGGCGACCGGTGTGGCACGTACTGCCAAAGAGATTGTCACTTCCACCACTCAACCGACGCTCCTCCGTAATGTGGCGGACATCGACCATATTACTTCAAAGGACGTCTTTGATGCCGCTGAGAAAGGCGATCTGGTAGCAAAGCAGATCTTTGACTACACGGGTCATCTGTTAGGTCAGAAACTGGCGGACTTCGTGCATTTCTCCAGCCCTGAGGCGATTATTCTCTTCGGTGGCTTGACCAAGTCCGGCCACTGGATCATGGACCCGATTCGTGAAGCGCTGGACGACAATCTTATGCCGATCTGGAAAGGTAAGATTCCTGTTTCCATTTCCATCCTCAAAGATAGCGACGCCGCTATTCTCGGCGCTTCGTCATTGGCGTGGTAAAAATCAGAGACATATTTAAAAAACTGTACCCATACAGTGTGTTCCGCGCGGGGACAAATGTCTATCTTACGTTTGACGACGGCCCTATCCCCGAGGTGACGCCGAAGGTGCTTGACATCCTCGCGCACTATAAGGTCAAGGCCACTTTCTTCATGGTGGGCGAGAATATCGACAAGCACCCGGAGGTCTTTGAGCAGGTCATCAAAGCCGGTCACTCCATTGGCAATCACACCTACAATCATCTCAAAGGTTGGCGCACGCCTTTCCGTAAATATATGGCGAATGTGGCGAAGTTTCCCAAGGAGACGAAGTTGTTTAGACCTCCTTACGGCAAAGCATGGCTATGGCAGCGCTATGCTTTGCATCGACGGGGTTATCAGCTTATCTATTGGGATATTCTCACGCGTGATTACGATGCGTCTGTAACACCCGAACAAATGTTCTCGCTTATCCAACGTGAGACGCGTCCGGGCTCTATCATCAATTTCCACGACTCTCTCAAGTCCAACGAACGCATGCTCGCTGTCTTGCCGCAAGTCATAGAGTGGTTACAAACACAAGGATATGAAATTAAGAGTTTATAGCATAGTATTCCTCGCGTTGGCGTTGGCGAGTTGTGCGAATAGAGGTGTGGGGCCGCAGGGCGGACCAAAGGATACCATTCCTCCAGTGCCCGTTATGTCCGATCCTGAGCAGGGTGCGCTGAATTTCCATGGCAAGCGCATCGAGGTCACGTTCAACGAATACCTTCAGTTGGATAACATTGCTTCCAACCTGCTGATGTCACCGCCGCAACAGACTCCGCCGGATGTGAAGGCGCGAGGTAAGAAACTAATTGTTCAGTTCCAGGACACCTTGCGTGACAGCACGACATATACGATTGATTTTGGCGCTGCCGTTTGCGACTACCACGAGAAAGTGCCGCTTCGCGGCTACTCATTCTATTTCTCGACGGGAGACCAGATAGATACTCTAGAGACGACCGGCCGCGTTTATGACGCAGAGACGTTGAATCCCGTGCAAGGTATGCTGGTCGGCATTCACGATGATCTGTCGGACAGCGCGTTTGTGGGTAGTCCTTTCTTGCGCATTGCCAAGACTGACTCTGCGGGCTTTTTCCGTATCGGTAACATGCGTGAGGGAACTTATCGTTTGTACGCCGTAGATGACGTGAGCCGTGACTACCGCTTGACGATAGGCGAGGCGTTAGCTTTCAAAGACGAGACGATACAACCCGGTGACACGAGCACCCTTTTCCTTTTCAAAGAAGAACAGCAGAAACTATACCTGCAACGCACACTCCGTGACCAACGGCACTTGATAACGCTTCTCTTCTCGTCCTCTCCGGACAGTCTGCCTACGTGGCGCGCAATGCGTCCATCGGAGATGGACTCCACAAAGAGCGACAGCGCATGGATAGACCCGACGCCGCACATTCATCCGCAGTACTCGCTCAACGGCGATACCATATGGCTTTGGCTGACGGATAGTATAGCTATCCAACAGGACTCTATCTTCCTTGAGGCGCGTTATCGCCGCACCGACAGCGTCTATTCTCTCGAATGGTACACCGATACTTTACGGGCTGTTTGGAGAGCTCCTCGTTTAAGCCAGAGAGCGCAGGAAGCGCAGGAGAGACGAAACCGCAACAGAAGACTGGAATTGAAATCGAATGCCAAGAAAGATTTTGAGATCTACGACACGCTGCGGCTCAGTTGTACGACTCCGTTGGCGCGCATCGAAATCGATTCTTTGCATTTGTATGAGAAGATAGACACCATCCGCAAACCCGTGCCGTTCACGCTTGCGCCGCACGACTCGTTACCAATGCAGTTGACTTTCATAGCAGACCTGCAGCCGAACGGCGAGTACGAACTATGTATAGACAGCGGCGCGCTGCATGACGTTTATGGTATCACGCACATCGCCGGCAGTTATCCGCTGAAGGTCAAGACACCGCAGGAGTACGCTACGCTGCGCGTGAAAATAACGCCTTTTGTCCCGCAAGCGCGCATACAGGTGCTCAACAACAAAGACAAAGTGCTGCGTGAGTTGCCGGCGACGGAGGAAGGTGCGTTCTTCGAGTACCTCAAGGCCGACAGTTACTACCTGCGCCTTTACATGGACGATAACGGTGACGGCAAGTGGACCACCGGTGCCTGGGCGGAGAAACGGCAGCCCGAGGCGGTCTATTACTTCCCCGAGAAGATACAAACGAAGTCCAACTGGGATTTTGAAGAAGAGTGGGACTACACGGCTGTGCCGCAGACAGAAGCCAAGCCTGCTGAATTGATTAAGGCCTCGCCGAAAAAGAAAAAATGAACCGCAAGGTATTCGACTATAGTTTTCTTGCCCTCGGCTTGTTGATTCAAGTGGTCACGTTTCTCGTGACCAACAGCGTGAGCGGTCTCACTTCTGACAGCGGCAGCGGTCTAATTTCCCTCCTTTCCGGCTGTCTCGGTGTGTGTTCGGTGTGCCTCGCTGCGCAGGGCAATATCCTGACGTACGTCTTCGGTTTCGGGCAAGTCATCACGTACACTTACCTCTGCTGGACGCAGCGTTTCTATGGCGAGATTGCCATCAACGCCTATTATTTCGTCACGATGATCTACGGTGTGTTTGTCTGGCGTCAACGATTACAGAACACCACGGAGGTCACGCCTCGTTCGTTATCTCTCCGCACGATTCTTCTCATCGCTGCTGCCACGTTGGTCTGCTCGGGGCTGGCGGGCTGGGGATTAGCGGCATGGACCGACGACACGCAGCCTTACCTCGACGCTTTCACAACAATACCCGCACTTGTGGCGCAGGTATTGATGATTCTCGTTTATCGCGAGCACTGGTTTATCTGGTTGGCGGTCGATGTGTTGAGTGTTGCACTCTGGCTGCGGGCCGGTGACTACTGCCTTGCGGCGCAATATGTCTTCTGGTGCGCCAACTGCCTCTACGGTCTTAAGCGCTGGCAGCGTCTCACTTCTCGTTCGGCATCTTAAGGGTGTAGAGAATGGCCTCTGACTGCCGCATCGCGTTGCGTTTCTTCTGTCCCGCGGCGAACAGGAAGGCTTCGGCGGTCACTACTCTTCCGTTCACTTGGTCCAGGCGTGTGAGGCTCACAAACGGACCACCCATCGCTTCGCCGTCCAGTATCTTCCATAATCCTCGTGTTTCCATCGCGTAGAAGCCGCCTACACTGTCCCGCAATGCCGGCACCTGACGCGTCACAGGCGGGAAATGCTTGTACTCCGTGCCCATATGACTACCTTCCACTTGCGCGCTGACGATCTGCCCGAGCACGGCATTGCGCATCGCGATGATGGAGTCGTTGCTAAACTGCTCTTGAGACGTATACGGATAACTCATCACTACAATGTCCTTGCGCATCGGACCCTTGTTGTTGCAGCACCACACGACATTCACCACTTCATCATTCTTAATTCTTAATTCTTCATTCTTAATTAACATGTAGTCCTCCGGGATGAGCATGTCGTATCCTTGTTTGTTGAGTATAGCTCGTGCCTCTTTGTTCGTGTTGGCGCGGTAGAACGTGATCTGGCGGGCTAACTCTTCGCGCACAAACCACTCGCGCACGGCTTCGCCGTTCTCCGTCCAATAGGCCTGCAGGGCTTCATCGCTCGGCGCTTGGATTCGTATCACCGCCTGCGGTTTCGACCATACGTCGCGACTCTTCAACACTTTCACTTGCGTGTATTTATGCTCGTTGACGTCTAGGACCAAGATGTTACGCGTGGACTTTAGGAAGTCGTCAAACTGACTGGCGGGAATCTGCGTCACGGTGAAATAACTCTCCATCTGCGGCAGACCGTACATGTCCGCGCCCATTGTGGCAGCCACCGACTCGCGCACAGCACCGTTGCCCACTACAAGGCATTCGTAGATACTACCCGTTGCGGAGGTCAACAACCGCTCATTGCCCTTTCCGCAACTCACCAATACGAGCGCCATCAGCGCGTAAAGAATGCTCTTTTTCATATGCTTTAGGATTGATTTGTGTGCAAAATTACTGCTTTTTTTTCAAATATACAAGGTTTTGTGTAATTTTATACAAAAAAGAGCCGCTTTGTGAGTCTCAAAACTATAGAGAATAAATACAACATTGTGCTCTCGATGAAAGTGCGATATGCCTCCGATAAGAGTCCGATAGAAATTTAGAACATTAAGAAAATGTACAATGGGGATGAGGAATAGGATCACTCTCGGTTATCTCTCTGCGGTCGGCGAAGGATGACTACCGCCAGCATCCGAGCTCGAGTGAAACGGCGCACAAGAAGTCCAAAAGTAATAAAAATGCAAGCATTTTTTATTTTTTTCTTCTAATTATTTGCACATTTGATTTTTTTTTACTACTTTTGCAGCCGATATTCAACTTTAATGCCGAATAATATGACATTATCTACTGATTCTATCTTTCTCACTAATGATGTAGAGGGCTTCCGCGAGTGCCGGGAGAAACGTACTACATCCAAGGACACCATGAGCGCCATTCTGTGCAAGAAAGGGTACATCGACGTGTATTATCACGAGGAGATGATTCGCATCAACAAGGGCGATCTATTCTTCCGTATTCCGGACTTTGCACATGAGTTAGGCCCGTATGAGATGTCGCCTGACTTCGAGTTCTCGCAAGTGACCGTCAGCGCAGCCATCTTTGAAAAGGTGATGTATGAGCACATGCGCGTGGAGCCCAACTGGTATGCGAAGCAGGAGTTCCTTAAAGAGCATCCGATCTTCCACGTGAACGCTGTGAGCCAGGACTTTTTCAACACCTATTTCCATTTGTTGGCGCTGCAGTTGCAGGATAATCTGACGGAGTATCGCGTCCAGATTCTGCAAAACATAGCGCGCGCGGCGACGATGGAGATGCTGAACTACATCGACAAGCTCTCTGTGCTCTCTCCAATGGAGTTGAGTCGTCTGTCCGTAAACCAGAGTGACTACACATTCCACGAGTTCACGCGTCTGCTGCAGGAGTACCCGCACGAACGTGAAGTGCAATGGTATGCAAAGAAACTGAACATCACGCCGAAGTACTTGTCTGAGATCTGCAAGGAGCGCAGTAACAAGTCTGCCAGCCAATGGATAGCCGACATCACGGTAACGGAGATCAAGCATCTCTTGCGTGAGACGACGTTACCTATCCGCGAGATTGCGCGCAAGATGGAGTTTCCGAATGCCTCTTTCTTCTGTCAGTACACGAAGAAACACACGGGTCTCACTCCAAATCATTTCCGTAAACAGAAACAGGCGTAAACAAAAATCCTCCGCATTGCAGCGGAGGATTTTTTTATGCTTACCATGCGAAGAGCGGGTGTTGGTTCATTTCTCTATTGACCTCCTCTCGCACGGCTTTGATGACGGCGTCGCTTGTGGGGTCGAGTAGCACGCGGTCGATGAGTTCTACAATCCACGGCATCCGGTCTTCTTTAAGTCCACGCGTGGTGATGGCGGGCGTACCGAAACGCAGACCCGAGGTCTGGAACGCCGAACGGCTATCAAAAGGCACCATGTTCTTATTCGTAGTGATGTCCGCGCTGACCAATGCCTGCTCGGCTACCTTACCGGTCAGGTCTGGGAACTTCGTGCGCAGGTCGATAAGCATGGAGTGGTTATCTGTACCACCGCTGATGACCTTATATCCTTTGTCCATGAACGCCTGTGCCATGACGGCTGCGTTCTTTTTCACTTGGCGCTGATAAACCTTGAAGTCCTCGGTCAATGCCTCTCCGAAAGCGACCGCTTTGGCTGCAATCACATGCTCTAACGGTCCTCCTTGTGTGCCGGGGAAGACAGCCGAGTCGAGTAGGGCACTCATCTTTTTGATCTCCCCTTTCGGCGTGGTCTTGCCCCATGGGTTATCGAAGTCCTTGCCCATGAGGATAATACCTCCGCGCGGTCCGCGGAGCGTCTTATGCGTGGTGCTGGTGACGATATGCGCATGCTTGAGCGGGTTCTCCAGCAGTCCTGCCGCAATGAGTCCTGCGGGGTGCGCCATGTCCACCATGAAGATAGCTCCAATCTCATCCGCCACGCGACGTATGCGCGCGTAATCCCACTCGCGGCTATACGCGCTCGCGCCCGCGATAATTAATTTAGGTTTATGCGTGCGCGCCTTGAGTTCGAGGTCGTCGTAATCCACACGCCCGGTCTCTTCTTTGAGGTCATAGCCGATGGCATTGAACATGAGTCCGGAGAAGTTAACCGCCGAGCCGTGACTGAGGTGTCCTCCGTGGCTGAGGTTGAGTCCCATAAAGGTGTCTCCGGCTTTGAGGCAAGCCATGAAGACCGCCATGTTAGCCTGTGCGCCACTGTGCGGCTGCACGTTCACATACTCCGCATTATAGAGTTTTTTCAGTCGCTCGCGTGCGATGTCCTCTGCGATGTCCACTACCTCGCAGCCGCCGTAATAACGGTGACCAGGGTAGCCCTCGGCGTACTTGTTGGTCAGCACGCTACCCATAGCTTCCATCACTTGGTCGGAAACGAAGTTCTCGCTTGCGATCAGTTCAATTCCTTTTGTCTGACGTTCCCGCTCACGACGGATGACGTCAAAAATCTCGGTGTCTCTATTCATTGTTTTATTTCTTTAGTTTCTCGTGACATTGGTCAATGTACATGGTGTTGGCCTCGCGTAGCCAGCAGTACTGCCATTTAGGTGCGCGGAAGTATTGGTCGGCTTTGTTGAACCACTCCAGTGCTTCCTGTTTGCTGCCGAACGGTTTGGGCGCGTAGAAAAGGGATGTGCCGTAATAGGTAAGTACCATCGGGTCGTTCGGCGCTAACTTAGTCGCCTCTTTGGCGAGCGACATCGCTTTCGCGGGATGAAATGACTCATGTAGCCGCAGTTCATATACATAAACGGCACTCATGTACATTTGATAGTGCCCTCTTGGCAGTTGGTTCTTGAGCGTCTCCACATGTTTGCGGAAACGCTGAACGTACGGCAAGGCGTGCGGCTTATCATACTCCAGCAGATAGCCGCAGTAGCCGTACTCGTATAATATAAGGTTAGAGGTCTGAGGATTAGCGGTCGGAGAGTCAATATAGGCTTTCCAAACCGACATGTCTTGGTTTAGGTATGCACCGAATAATTCTCTATCCGCGACAAAAGATTGCGCGGATAGAGAAAGACTGATGCAAAGAGCGGTAATTACGCTCCGCGCTCGAGAAGTAATGTGTGCGTAGGTTGGTCGCATACTTCTGCCGGTCCGTAGTACTGAATAGGTCCCGGATAAATATAGTTGGTGTCCGGTGCTGCCCATTTAGCGCGGTGATCCTGGAGATACTTGAACGGCGCGCCGTCGAGTTTCACAAGCGCTTTCTGGATAACGGGTTTCATCTTACCGTTACGTTTCTCCATATTCATCATCATTGTGATAGGTACACCACCTGCGATCCATTTGTCGGAAGGCTTGGTGAGGTTACGTACGAGCGACATGTAACCCGTCTTACCTGCTGCGATGAGGTGGGTAGCGGTGATACCGATAGAGTAGCAGTAGTCGGCGTCGAAGTTAGACGGCATAGCGCAACGTCCTTCATATCCGAAGAAATGATTGAGGGCAGCGAACTTACCCTTGAACTCACCGTTGGCTTTGAGCACTGCCAGGCGTTTCTGTACCATCTCAATGAGCAGTTTCTCGGTCTCAATTTGGCTTACCATCACGTTTCCGTGCGGGTCACGGTCGAGTGTCAACTGACGAGCGATACCTTTCGGCAGCGAACGATAGAGATCGCAGCTAGCCGGCGTCAGTTTGGACTTCACGTACTCACGTTTTGCATCGTCGCCATCGAGTGAAGTGAACTCCTCGTTGTTAGCGAGCAGGTCATTGAGTTCCTGAATCAGTACGCGCATGGCGGGGATGAACTCAATCAGTCCTTCCGGAATAAGGATGGTACCGAAGTTCATGCCTGCGTTGGCACGCGCTACAATTACTTTGACGATGTCCTCAACGATGTCGTTGAGCGTCATTTTCTTGGCTTCCACTTCCTCGGAGATAAGGCAGATGTTTGGCTGGCTCTGGAGTGCGCACTCGAGGGCGATATGGCTGGCGCTACGTCCCATAAGACGGATGAAATGCCAGTATTTTTTCGCCGAGTTAGCGTCGCGCTGGATATTACCGATGAGTTCAGCATAGGTCTTACAAGCGGTGTCGAAACCGAAGGAGGTCTCGATCATCTCGTTCTTGAGGTCGCCGTCGATGGTCTTCGGGCAGCCGATGACTTGAATACCGCATTGTTTCTGCAGGTAGTACTCAGCGAGCACGCATGCGTTGGTGTTGGAGTCGTCACCACCGATGATAACTACAGCCTTGATACCCAGTTGTTTGCAGACCTCGATACCGTTGTCAAACTGCCAAGTCTCTTCCAGTTTGGTACGACCGGAGCCGATGATGTCGAAACCGCCGGTATTACGGTACTCGTCGATGATGTCCGCCGTCAGTTCCTGATATTTGCCGTCAATAAGTCCGCTCGGGCCACCGAGGAAACCGTACAGTTTGTTGTTCGGGTTGATGGCTTTGAGTCCGTCAAAGAGTCCGGAGATGACGTTGTGTCCGCCGGGTGCTTGACCGCCGGAGAGGATAACGCCGACGTTGAACGGCTCTGCTTTGTGGTTATCGCCCGTGGTGGGTTCCATTGTGATAACGGGCAGACCGTAAGTGTTAGGGAAGAGTTTCTTGATCTCCTCTTGGTCAGCCACCGAGTGTGTTTTCTCGCCTTCTACTAGGCGTACGGCGCCCTGCAAGGCTACCGGCATTTTCGGCTGGTAGTTCTGGCGCGCAATTTGTAAAGGTGATTTTTGCATAGCGGTTAATTATTTATAGTTGATTATTTATTTTCTTTGTCTGATTCTATCAAGCGAAGGAGTTGCTCTACGGCTTCCTCTTGCGGGATATTCTTGAGCACGCACTCTTTTCCGCGGTAGAGGGAGATACGGTCTCGCCCTGCGCCCACGTAGCCGTAGTCAGCATCTGCCATTTCTCCCGGGCCGTTGACTATACACCCCATCACAGCAATCTTCAGACCCGTCAGATGAGAGGTCGCGTCTTTGACGCGGCGAATCGTCTCTTCGAGGTTAAACATCGTACGTCCGCACCCCGGGCAGGAGATGTACTCCGTCTTATAGGTGCGTACGCGTGCGGCTTGGAGAATGTCCTTGCTCAGGAAGTTCAGTTTGTTCTCCGAGAAATGCGGGTTAACGAGCGTCAGTTCCGTGGCTTTATAATCCCACAGCAGTCGTCCGCACTCAGCAGCAGCCTGGAGGCAGAATAGTTCCCAGTCCTCCTCATAACTCGTATAGCGGATCTCCGCGTTGCCGCCGATGTTATCCAGCACTTCTGCTGTGACCGAACCATCGTAACGCACAGAGTCCTCGTCCGCGAAATAATCCACAAGTTCGCGCGCAACAGGAATCTCATTCTCGGGTGCTTCGCTGAGACTGACGCGGATGGTATCTCCGATGCCATCAGCCAGCAGCGCACCGATGCCTACCGCCGATTTGATTCGTCCGTCCTCTCCTTCACCGGCTTCTGTGACGCCGAGGTGCAGCGGGAACGCCATGTGCTTTTTGCTCATCGTCTTGACGAGTAAGCGCACGGTCTCGACCATGACGCGCGTGTTGGAGGCTTTGACAGAGATAACGATGTCGTGGAAGTCATGCTTCACGGCAATACGCAGAAACTCCATCACGGATTCTACCATGCCTTGCGGGGTATCGCCGTACTTATCCATCATGCGCTCGGATAGCGAGCCGTGGTTGACGCCAATACGGATGGCAGTCTCATGCTTGCGGCAGATATCCAAGAGGTGAACAAAGCGCTCTTCCAGTTTGGAAGCATCTTTGCTGTAGTTGCCCGGGTTGATACGCACGGCCTCGACTACCTGAGCCGCCGCGTCCGCCACCTCGGAATTGAAATGCACATCCGCCACGAGCGGCACTGCCGTTAGGACTTGGGCGTGAATTTCGCGAAGCGATTCGACCTCTCGTAGGCCTTGCGTGGTAAAGCGCAGCAACTCTGTGCCGGCTTCGATGCAACGACGTGCCTGGTTCACCGACTCATCGATGTCATTAGTCGAAGTATTGGCCATCGTTTGGACACGGATAGGGTAGTCTGAGCCCAAAAAGATGTTCCCGACCTGTACATTTGTGGTCTTTCTTCGGTTATATGTTAGATTTATTTGCATTAAAATTCATTTTTTTTTCAAAAATATTTGCATATTTCAAAAATTTGTAGTACCTTTGCACCCGCTTTTGAAAAAAGGCCGGAGAATCAGTAGCTCAGCAGGTAGAGCACATCCCTTTTAAGGATGGGGTCCTGGGTTCGAGCCCCAGCTGGTTCACAAGGGAGACGAGGCAACTCGCCTCCCTTATTTTATACCACGATGTTGACTATTCTGCCGGGTACGACGATAACGCGTTTGGGTGTACTTCCGTTGAGGTACTTAGCCGTCTCGTCGGATGCCATAACTAATTTCTCCACTTCTTCCTTCGGTGTGTCTTTCGGGCACTCAAAGGTAAAGCGCACTTTTCCATTGAACTGCACAGGATATTTCTGCGTGTCCTCCACCAGATAACTCTCGTCGCACTCAGGCCACTCGGCATTGACGACAAACGAGTCGTTGCCGCAACGATGCCAAGCCTCTTCCGCGATATGCGGGGCGTACGGCGCGAGTAACTCAGCGAACTGCTCGAGTATAGCGCGTTTGTTGCATTTGAGCGTCGCCAGTTCGTTCTGCGCGATCATGAAGGCAGGTATAGAGGTATTGAACGAGAAGTTCTCAATATCCCATGTGATCTTCTTGATCAGCTTATGCAGGCTGCGGAGTTCTTCTTTGGTCGGCTGCTCATCGCTGATGTTCTCAAACATGTTCCACAGACGTTTGAGGAAACGGTGCACGCCGTCGATGCCGTTGGTATCCCAAGGTTTGCTCATCTCCAGCGGGCCGAGGAACATCTCATAGAGACGTAAGGTGTCGGCGCCGAACTTAGCAATGACATCATCGGGGTTAACGACGTTGAACATCGACTTACTCATCTTCTCCACCGCCCATCCGCATATGTATTGCTTCGGGCCGGCGAGGTAACCGGTCAGTTCAGACGTTGTGCCGTCCGCGAATACGAACTCAGCATTCTTGAACTCCGGCATCCAGTTACGGAAGGCGGTGATGTTCAGCACATCGTTGTCCACAATGTTGACGTCTACGTGAATAGGCTGCACTTTGTCTTTGTACTCGGGGTTGTCGATGAGATTATAACTGATGTAAAGGTTGCCCGTTGCACCTTCGCCTATATAGCGGTAAACGAAGTTTGAGCGACCTTGTATCATTCCCTGATTGATGAGTTTCTTGAATGGCTCATCCTCGCACACATAACCGAGATCGTAGAGGAACTTATTCCAGAAACGCGAGTAGATAAGGTGTCCCGTTGCGTGCTCACTACCGCCGAGGTAGAGGTCCACCTGACGCCAGTACTCGTTCGCCTCTTTGCCGACGAGTGCTTCGTCGTTATGGTTATCCATATAACGGAGATAATAAGCGGAACTGCCTGCAAAGCCCGGCATGGTGCAGAGCTCTAGCGGATAGCCGTTATAGGTCCAGTCTTTGGCATTACCAAGCGGCGGGCGACCGTCTGAAGTGGGCTTGAAGTCCGTCACCTCCGGCAGTTGTAGCGGCAGGTCTTTCTCATTGATCGTATAAGGCATGCCGTCCTTGTAATAGATAGGGAAGGGCTCGCCCCAATAACGCTGACGACTGAAGATAGCGTCACGGAGACGGTAGTTCACCTTCACGCGACCGATACCGGTATTGGTAATGTACTCCTTCATCGCCTGAATGGCTTCTTTCACTTCAAGACCATTGAGGAAACCGGAGTTGATCATCTTTCCTTCCTTGGCATCAAACGACTCTTCTGAGACGTCTGCGCCTTCTATCAGCGGGATTATCGGCAGGTTGAAATGTTTGGCGAAAGCGTAGTCGCGGCTGTCGTGTGCCGGTACAGCCATGATGGCGCCGGTGCCGTAACCCGCGAGGACGTAATCGGAGATAAAAATAGGAATCTCGCCCTGCGTGAGCGGGTTGATGGCATACGAGCCGGTGAAGACGCCCGTCACGCGTCGGTCAGCTATGCGCTCGCGCTCCGTACGGTTCTTGCAGCGTGCCAGATAAGCGTCCACTTCTTCGCGTTGCTCATCCGTGATCACGCGTTGCACGTACTCCGATTCAGGAGCCAGCACCATGAACGTGACACCAAAGATAGTATCAGCACGCGTGGTGAAGATTGTGAAGGGTTCGTCTTGTCCTTTGATGGCGAACTTCATCTCTGCGCCTTCCGAGCGACCAATCCAGTTGCGTTGCGTCTCTTTGAGGCTCTCTGTCCAGTCGATACGGTCGAGTCCTTCGAGCAGACGACCGGCGTAAGCACTCACGCGCAGGCACCATTGGCGCATGACGCGTTGCTCCACCGGGTAACCGCCACGGACAGAAAGACCTTCGGACACCTCGTCGTTCGCGAGCACCGTTCCAAGTTTCGGGCACCAGTTAACCTTGGTGTCAGCGAGGTAGGCAATGCGGTAGTTCATCAGCCTCTCCTGTTGCGCTTTCTCGCTCAGCGTAGCCCAGTTAGGGTCATTGGCCTCGAACTCTGCGATGAGCTTGGAGATGGGCTGTGCTTTCTGCGTCTTGGGGTCGAAATAAGAATTGAACATCTGTACAAACGCCCACTGTGTCCACTTGTAGAACTTCGGATCGCAGGTCCGCACCTCGCGATTCCAATCGTAGCAGAAACCGATTTTCTTGAGCTGCGAGATATAGCGGTCGATGTTCTCAAACGTCGTTTTCTCGGGGTGTTGACCAGTCTGAATAGCATACTGTTCCGCGGGCAGACCGTAACTGTCAAAACCCATCGGGTGAAGCACGTTAAAGCCTTTGAGACGTTTGTAACGGCTGTAAATATCGCTGGCGATGTAGCCTAACGGGTGACCAACGTGCAAACCCGCTCCCGAAGGATAAGGGAACATATCCAACACATAGTAGTGCGGCTTGTCGGATTCATTGTAAACGGTATAAACGCCGTTCTCCTCCCACGCCTTTTGCCACTTTTTCTCAATCTCTGAAAAGTTGTATTCCATACATAAAAACAAATTTGCGTGCAAATTTACTACTTTTTTTTGACATATGCAAGAAGTATAGGAATTTTGTAGATTTTTTGCGTGTATTTAGCCTCCGTTTATTCTTCAATGAGCCTCTATTTAGCCTTCATTCCCGTTACCATCTCGTTACCATTACGTACGTCACCGTCCCGTTTTTTTATCCGTTTGTTACCCTAAAAAGGTATCCGATTATTAAGAAAAAGGTAAAGGCATCGTACGGTCACGTACAGGATGCTAACGCAATGCGAACGACATAGCCTCGAGATACCCACGAGAATGGTTAACGGACCACTAAGAATGACTAAGAACAACTAACGGTCGCGTTCTTAGCCTCAAGGGCACGATTATTACGGCAAATGGGTTGCAAAGATAAAAAAAGTACATGACCATATTGACCATATTGACCGTTTTGGGGGAGAAACGGTCAAAACGGTCAGAACGGTCAGAACAAAAAATGTACGTGAGACTATGAGACTTTGGGACTATTGAGATTCCATAATGGAAACGATTCCTTCACAAAATGAGCGAATTAGCGGAAGAAAAGAAGAAACAACAAAGCCGTGTCCGAATACAATTCTTAGCCGCAAGGGCCCGGATTACGGCAAATGGGGTGCAAATATACAAAAATGCAGAGTTAAAAAAATAATATGGCATAAGTGGCAGAAACGGCATAAAATCGGGAAATTTATGCCACTTATGCCGTTTATGCCAGTGCAAATTATTACACAAGTGGAAAAATGTACGATTTTTAAGATTACGCATACTAAACAAGCGGCGAGAATTTTCCCCGCCGCTTGTCTTTGTTCTGTTTAATTCATGCTTCCTTCGATTATTTCGCAAACTTTTCAAAGAAAGAGTCGTGACCTTCACTTTTGATGAGCAAGTCACCCTTCTTATTTCTCTCTGTGTATGCCTTTATTTCATCATATATAAAGTATTCATTAAATTCCGTAATTTTAGTTTCGTCAAAAGTATGTGTCTTGAATAGATATGCCATGTAATATTTGTTCTTACTTTGTTTTGCCAAGAACATGGGCTGCTCGTTATGAACTTCGTTTTTGGACATATTATCAACGTTAGTTATGACTTCTTCTTTTTTTACATCTTGATTGCTATCTTGTGCCGTAAATATAATTTCGAAAGGAGATATTATACGAGCACTTTTCTTTTGAGCCAAAACGATTAGAGAAGAAGAAAGAAGAACTAAAATTAGCAATAATCTTGTTTTCATAGCTACCTATTATTTACCGAACAACTTGAATTTTTTATTGTCAGGAGCAGGAGCTTCTTCCTTCGGCTCTCCTATCGTAACGAACCAGCTATCATCTTTTGTCGCGCTACGTATATTTTTGTACGTAGCAGGATAGCCAGTTACAATTACAACAAGTGCGTTTGTTCCTTCTTTCTGAATATCAATTATCGGAGCAACCATTACTTCGGTGTTAAAATACTTTATTGCATGGGATAAGACGGTAGATTTGATCTCTGCTATCATACCAGCGATTTTCTGCTCAGAAGGTTTCTTGTCTTTAATTATGACTTTTTCCGTGTACGACATACGGGTGTCGCTCACTTGCAAATCGGCGACCAGAGGAATAGCATGCATGCTTTGTGTCGGTTCTACCGTGCGGTACTCCGAATACGATACTGTTTGAATCGAGGAGCAACTGCACAACACCAGCGCTGCAAACGAACACAAAAGAATTGTTTTTTTCATTGTTTTGTTGGCGGTTATATCCCATCGCCTCGTCGGTTTTAAGAGTTGTTTGGGGTTAATTATACGCAAAAGTGCGAACTTTCGCTTTGTTATATTGGGTCCTTCGGGTCTCGACTCCCATGTACTCCAATATATGCAGAAAGTCCACACTCACGATGTGAACATTCGCTATATTTCGGAAGTACAATTCAAATTGTCGAGAAATGAAGGGCTCCTTAATAAAGCAAATGCTTATTTATGTATGTTGTTTGTCTGTTGTTTTATGCCATAGGCGGTATGGTTCTTCCATCCAAAGTGCAATTTTTTCACTTATAAAGAACGCTAATTGCACTTTGTTGGATTATAATACTTTATGTTTTACAATATTCATCTATTATAATAGCTTCTTTACCTGCTCGTATACGTTCTGAGCGGTGAAGCCGAGTTTTTCGTCGAGGACTTTGTACGGAGCGGAGAAGCCGAAGCTCTCGAGTCCCCAGATAGCGCCGTTTTCGCCTACAAGGCCTTCCAACGTGCAAGGCAAGCCTGCGGTCATGCCGAAACGCTTGATGCCCTTCGGCAGCACTTCTTCCTGGTACTCTTTGGGTTGCTCGCGGAAACGTCCTTCTGACGGCACGCTGACGATCTGGAGGCGGATTCCTTCTGCGCGGAGGAGTTCGGCTCCTGCGAGCAAGGTCGAAACCTCGGAACCCGAAGCCAACAATACAACCTGCGGATTCTCGTCTTTGGAAACAATATATGCTCCTTTGCGGAAACCTTCGAGGTTGACGTTAGGAACGGGCGCGATGTCCTGGCGGCTGAGGATAAGCGCCGTCGGCGTCTCGGTGTTCTCAATGGCAGCACGCCATGCGAGAGTCGTTTCTTCTGCGTCAGCCGGACGGAGAACGAGCATGGACGGTTTGCCGCTATGATTATGCAGTTTCTCCATGAGTCGGATTTGCGCTTCTTGTTCCACGGGCTCGTGAGTCGGACCATCTTCGCCGACACGGAAGGCATCGTGGCTCCAAATGAACTTAACAGGAAGTTCCATAAGTGCCGCCATACGTACTGCAGGTTTCATGTAATCGCTGAACACAAAGAATGTACCGCAGGCAGGGATGATGCCCCCATGAAGCGCCATACCAATCATCACACAAGCCATGGTGAGTTCAGAAACACCTGCTTGGAGGAACTGACCGGAAAAATCACCTTTCTTAAAAGCGTGAGTCATTTTCAAGAAACCGTCTGTCTTATCGGAGTTGGAGAGGTCTGCGGACGAAACAATCATGTTACCTACATTCTCTGCGAGGAAGGAGAGTACTGCACCGCTTGCATTGCGGGTTGCTGCGCCTTCTTTCTGACGAATCAAACTCCAGTCTATGCAGGGCACTTCACCCGACATGAAGGTCTCATACTCGTTAGCTGCGAGCGGGTTGGCTTTCTTCCACTCGTAGTAAGCCTTGTAGCGTTTGTTAGCAATCTCACGCAGTTCGGCTGCGCGGTCTTCGTACAGCTTGGCTACCTCCGGGAATATCTGGAACGGGTTGGTAGGATCGCCGCCGAGGTGCTCGATGGTCTTCTCAAACGAAGCGCCGGCTTTGCTGAGCGGAGCGCCGTGGGTAGAGCATTTGCCTTCCCAGTTTGCGCCTTCTGCCGTCACGCAGCCTTTACCCATTGTGGTATGACCGATGATAAGCGACGGTGCACCTTTGTGTGCTTTGGCTTTGACGATGGCCTCGCGGATAGCGTCAGGGTCATTGCCCGGGATCTCCTGAACGAACCAGCCCCATGCTTTGTATTTGGCTGCCACGTCTTCCGATGTCACCTCACCGCAACCCGTAGAGAGCTGGATGGTGTTGGAGTCGTAGAACATGACGAGGTTATCCAGACCAAGGTGTCCGGCGAGACGGCCAGCGCCTTGCGAGATCTCTTCCTGTACACCACCATCGGAGATGAAAGCGTAGATGGTCGGGTTATGGATGGCACCGTAACGTTGGTTAAACCATTTGGCAGCGATGGCTGCGCCGACAGCGAACGTATGTCCTTGACCGAGCGGACCGGAAGTATTCTCAATCATTCGCTCTATCTCGCGCTCGGGGTGACCCGGCGTAACCGAACCCCACTGACGGAGATTCTGCAGGTCTTCGAGAGTGAACTTACCAGCCAGGCAAAGTTGCGAATAGAGCATCGGAGCCATGTGACCCGGGTCGAGGAAGAAACGGTCTCTCGCTTCCCAACCTGCGTTGTCGGGGTCGTATTCCAGGAACTCGCTGAAGAGTACGTTGATGAAGTCTGCGCCACCCATAGCTCCGCCCGGGTGACCGCTTTTCGCTTTCTCTACTGCTGCTGCGGCTAAAATACGAATGTTGTCTGCCGCACGATTTAGAAGTTGTGTCTTGTTCATGATAAAAATGTTTTATTATTGTTTGATGTTGTTTGACGTTGTTTGATGTTGTTTGATGTTGTTAGAACCGCCATCCGAGGTAGTAGTTTACTCCCCATCCGATGTTATCTCGTGCGCCGTAACCCGGGATGTAAAGCGAGTCTCCTTTGCGGGTGAAGAGGAATTTAAACCGTCCCATCCAGCCCATATAAAAGGCCGTCGTGTTCACTTCCGCAATCTCCACCTGGCAGCCCGCCACAATCTCTCCCCAGCAGTCAGCGCCCGTGCCAGTCTTGGTGGCCATCCCATTCGTGTACAGCAGTCCGTACTCTTGCACCGCCGTGCCCAGTCGTACGCCGATGAGCATCGCGTGGGGACTCTCGGGGTGCTTCTTAAGCGGGTTGATATCACATCCTACGCGGAAGAATCCGCCGTACCCTTTGTGGTCAATAGTGTCGCCCTGTGTCGTTTCTCCGCCGGCGTAACCCACTTCAAGAGTGGGGTAGAAGCGCTGTGCGCACCGCACGTTCACCGCCAGTTCATAGTGCTGCACCTGCCAATGGTTGATACCCGCGACCACCACCGGCGAGAGGATGTCCAACTTCACTTGCGTTCCCCCGTAGATGGGCACTTTAGGAATGTGCACTTTGGTGGAGTCGTTATGCGCTTGCGCAGGCACCCAGAGCGACAAACAGAGGCAAAGGACTAATATGTTAAATAAGGTCTTTTGCTTCATTCTTCAGTTCTTCGAGCGCCTTGTCTGTGGGTGTCAGCCCATTGCTGGTGAACGCCGTGATGAGCGTGGCAGCGTATGTCTGTGCGTTTGCGCCGCGCGGTAACTGCCCGGCCATGGAGATAATGAATGAGGCGAGTTGGTCGCGCGCATTGACGATGAGCGTCCATACTTCTTCGCTTACATACACCTGTTGGCTCTGGTTATGGTCAAACTCCGCACGGATGGTCTGCAGCAGGTATTGCTGTAACTGCGGCACGGTCCATGTCACCAGTGCCTCGGGGTCTTTCTGACGCAACTCCATCAGCATGTGCTCGGGTTTCGTGCGTTCCAAAAAGAGCGTGAGGCGTTCGTACGCGCGCAGGCGTATGGGCGAAATGCTCTTCTGACTCTCGCGCTGCAACTCCCATTTGCGTTTCTTCTCTTCGTTGCGGTACATCGACTGCTGAATGAGCCAGAAGCCCAAGACCAGCGTCACGATCAGTACAACGTATGGCAATATATTCATCATAATTGAATCTCCTTTCCTTGAAGTGTATAAATCTTATCTCCGCATATTATCAACAACCGGCCGTCACGGAGGATTTTCGACCATTGTCCGTTGTCGCCTTGTATGTTGTCAAAACCTTGTTCTCCGGGGTTTGTCGGGTCTGTCGGGTCTGTGGAATCTGTCGGATCGGTGGAACCGCCTTCTCCTTGCGTGTCATGATTTTCGGACTCCAGCACAAACGGCACTCAACAGCCCTGCCAAAATTACCCAAAATGTCTTTCTCATGATTATGTTTTCAAATTCGGGCACAAAGATAGTGAAAAAAAATGACATACGCAAGCGTATGCCATTCTTTTTTGCATTTTTCTTCTTTTTTAGGGCAGCCACGTCATTACCATTTACCGCCTGCACCGCCACCGGATGACGAACCTCCGCCCCAGGAACCTCCGCTATGACTACGCCTTCCGGATGACGAGCCGGACGAATGGCTTAGCTTCGGAATTTTATAGGCCACGACGAATATATTGCCGCATTTCTTGCACTTATAGGTGCGTTCTCCGTTGCCTCCGTGGCCATAGGTGGCGGCCGTTAGCACTTTGTCGGCAATCTTGTGGGCTCTGCGCTTCTTGCATTTCGGACATTTGCGTGTTTCTGTCGGCCAAGCATACCAGATGAGAGTAAAAAAACCGGCATATACTCCTATAACACCGATAGAGCAAAGTAACGCAAGCCATACGTCTGATTTTCCTCCGCCCTCCGGGGCATACTTGCCGCGATTGGTAACGGATGTCATATTGAGCAATTCCTCCGGCGCAGTACCATCGGTACAGATCTCATAGATGCGCAGTGCCCCAAGACACAAACCCTCGCCATAATGGCCTGCGCGGAAAGCGGGCGTCATGTCGTCACGGATAATCTGCGAGCAACGCGCGTCGGTCAATATGCCTTCTATACCTGTGCCGGTCATGATACGGATGTCGTGGCTGTCAAGCACAAAAAGGACCAGTACGCCGGTGTTCTTCCCCCGAGCGCCTATTCCCCAAGTCTGGAAAAGTTCGAAGGAGAAATCGAAAGCATCTGCGTCCCCGATGGACCGCAAAGCAACCACACACAACTCCACATCCGTAGCGTCCTCCAACATCCGCGCACAGCGGTTAAGGAACACCACATCGCTGTCATTAAGCAACGTATCGGGATCTGCCACATAGAACGCTTGACCTTGATTTTTCGGACTGGGAACAGATTTCGGAGTATATACCGCAGCCATGGTCAGCGTACTGAACAAAGCCGCAAGGGACAAAACAATTTTTCGGATTGCTTTCATAATTGTTTTTCATTTGCGACTGCAAAAGTAGTGAAAAAAAATGACATATGCAAGTTTATTCCAAAATAAAAAAATCAACGGAAAGTGTATATATACATAGTATATATACAGTATAAGTGATGATTGTTCGAAAAAGGACCAAGTATCCTATGGGTATCCTATGGATATGTTATGGGTATCTTGTGGTTCAGTCTCGATAATGACTCGATAATGGTTCGATAATGACTCGATATTGACTCGATATTGACTCGAAGATGGGGAGGTGTCGGACAAAAAAAAGCACCCCGAAGGGTGCCTTTGAAGTATTGTTCGGCAGTGCTTATATGCCGTTGAGGGCGTTGCAAGCATCGCTGTCATTAGCGTCAGCTTTTTTATAAGAAGCCGTGCCACCTGCCATTTGAACAGCACTGACAACCTGCTGTGCATAAGACTCGCTCTCCCATACATAGTTCACGGTCGATTGGCCGTTGACATTCTGGGTGATCTCCCAGCATGCCTTGTCGCCCGCAGGAGGCGTGACGGGAACCTCCGGATTGAGTTTCTCACAAGCGTCTTGGTCAGCAGCATCAGCGCGTTTGTAGGTGTGGGTCAATCCTTTGGATTGATAGTAGTCGTGCCGCTCTTTCATGTTTGCCTCCGGCATCCAACCGAAGTTCGTCTCGGACTGACTACCGTAACTGATCGTCTCTTCCCAGCACTCGGCGCCTTCCCATACTTTGGCATTGCAAGCGGCCTCGTCATTGGCTTTGGACTCCGTGTACATTACTTTCTTGGTCTGTCTGCCGAAGGTCTGCAGGTCAATAGTCAGAATTATTCTTGCCATTTCTGCCACTTGAGCTTCGGTTGCCCACTCAAACTCACGGCCGATAGTAGTACCATCACACCAGAGGTCAATAGCCCAGCATTTGTTGGTCTTGTCGTCCATGAGAGCCGAGTTGACCTGGCTGGCAGACTCAATCCATTTGCCTTCCAAAGAGTTCTTAGAATCAGGGTCGTTTTTGCCTTTGCAAGCGACAAACATAGTTGCGCAAGCGAGTGCGATAAGCGCGAAATAAAGTTTTCTCATAACGAATAAATTTTATGGTTAATGAATGTTATTTTCGAATCCGCTGCAAAATTACAACATTTTCGCGACATGTGCAAGAAAAAAGTGCAAATATTTGCGTATGTGAAAAAAAAGCAGTATATTTGCACCCGAAATTGCAAAGGCGGCATAAGGAAATGAAACGGATAATAATTATTTTGTGTGCGGCGGCGCTGGTGAGTTGCGCAGGGCGGCATGCCCAGGAAGCGCGGCAAGTAGGTGCAGTGGTGCGAGACACGATAAACGGCGTGCCCTGTCAGGTGTATGTGCCGCATGGGTCATTGGTGATTGGTGATAGGTCATTGGTGAGTGGTGATAGGGCATTGGTGATTGGTGTCAGATATCCTGTCTTGTATCTGCAGCACGGGATGTTTGGCAACGAGAACGACTGGGTGGAGCAGGGACATCTGGTGCATTGGATGGACAGTCTGCTGCGGATCGATGCCGTCAAAGAGATGGTAGTGGTGATGCCGGATAACTGTCCGAGTCGCCCGACCTATGAAGAAGAGAAAGACAACGCCACGACCGGCGAATGGGAAGCGCATTTCGCGGAGTTTATGGCCGATACGGAACGCAAATATCCTGTGCGCAGCGATGCTGCGGGTAGGGCTATTGCCGGACTATCGATGGGCGGATACCATACCATGCGTGTGGCGGCAACTTACCCCGGGCAGTTCGCGTATGTAGGCATGTTCTCGCCCGCGACGTTTGTACACGAAGCACCCACCGGCGCACGCGTATTCTGGATAGGTATAGGCAACGAGGACTTCTTATTCGAGTCGCTGCAAGAATACCGCGCATGGCTCGACGCCAGTCATATCGAATATACGTATTACGAGAGCACAGGCGGTCACACATGGCCCAACTGGCAGGATTATATCTGCCGTTTTTTACCGAAACTATTTAAAGAATAAGCATATGGACAAACAAGAATTACGTAAACTGATTGCTATCTGGTTTGAAGAAGACATCCGCGACGGTGACCATACGTCGCTCAGTTGTATCCCGCCCACGCAGATGGGCTGCCAGCAGTTGATCATCAAAGATACCGGCGTGCTGGCGGGTGTCGAAGTAGCGAAAGAGATCATCAACTATTTTGACCCGGAGTGCCGCTTTGAGCAGTTCCTTGAAGACGGCGCGCACGTCAAACCCGGCGACATCGCATTCAAAGTATATGGCAAAGAGCTGAGTCTGCTGCAGATAGAGCGCACGATGCTCAACATCATGCAGCGCATGTCCGGCGTGGCGACCACGGCACATAAATACCAGTTGCTGATAGAAGATACGGGCTGCCATGTGCTCGACACGCGCAAGACGACGCCCGGACTGCGTTATCTGGAGAAAGAGGCAGTGGCGTTAGGCGGCGGTATGAACCACCGTATCGGCCTTTTCGACATGATACTGCTGAAGGATAACCACGTCGATTTTGCCGGCGGCATCACTAACGCGCTGACACGCGCCCGTGACTATTGCAAAGCAAAGGGCAAGAATCTGAAGATAGAAATCGAGGTGCGTAACTTCGACGAGATCAACGAGGCGCTGGCGACCAATATACCCGACCGTATCATGCTCGATAACTTCACTCCCGCGAAGACCAAAGAGGCAGTGGACCTCATCCGCGCATGGGAGAAGACGGCAGGACGGCATATGGAGATCGAGTCCTCCGGCGGCATAACGATTGATACCATCCGCGATTATGCGCTGCAAGGTGTGGACTTTGTTTCCGTCGGCGCGTTGACCCACAGCTACAAGAGCCTCGACATGAGTTTCAAAGCCGTGAAGTGATTCACCATAGCGCACAAAAAAAGAGCCACACGGCTCTTTTTTGTTATCCTTTACCGAGGTGGGCCGTGCCGCTTGTCTCTACGAATTCGATGCAGGGGAACGAGAACGCATCTTGGGCAGGCTGCTTGGCTTGAATCAAGAAACTGAAGAACGTGTTGATGCGCAGTTTGTTGCTCAGGTAGATCGCATTCTCCGAGTCTCCTTGTTTGCCCAGCTGTTCATTCTCGGCTTCGAGGGCTATTAATTTCTCGAAGATGGGACGAATCGAAGCATCGCCGTCTTGCGCTATCTTGAGCCATTTGGCAGCCCAGCGCCTGTTCCACTGGTCAATGAGCGCGTTCTCTTTCTTGC
>JAGCFX010000016.1 GCA_017649925.1 Paludibacteraceae bacterium
ACTGTGAGCCATGGAAATCCGTTCCGCAATATGAGAATGTTATAAAATAGCGCATAGTTGGTGGTTTATCTCCGGTGACAGTTTAGCTTTATAGGCAATCAGTGCGCCTCCGCCGAGTAATACCGCGGAGCGAAGAAGACTATCTAACCAGATGTTGAGTGACGGCAAATAAGTCTGCCAAAGCCAGTTAAGTGCAAAGACCACGAACAGCAAAGCGGCAATAAGCCACCATCGCTTATCAACCACATGAAAGCGGCATAGCGGCACAACGGTAACAATCGCGAGGATAAAATACATGCCGTAAGACAACAGGTTACTGAACGCGGCGCCTTCCATGCCATAAAGCGGCACAAGGTAATTATTCAACAACAACGCGCTGACGGTCAAGAAAAGCGACAGCAACAAGCTGAACGCGTAGAAACGTGAGTAGTTCAGCGCCGTCAAGCAAATAGAGAATGTAGCCAAAACCAATTGACTGACACCCAAGATGAGCACTACGTTCTTCGCCGGAGCAAAAGTAGCACCATTCGGTAAAATATGGAAGATGAGGTCAATATTAATCCAAAGGATTAATAGGATAAATCCGCCGATGAGTAACATGTTTCGTGTCACTTGGCGAATGAGGAACGAACACTCGGCATTGTTCTGCTCTTTGATAGCCCGCGCGAGTTGCGGCGAAGCGATGGCAGCTACGGAGCGATTCGGGATACTGACCATCACTGCCATATACGTGGCTATAGCAAAGATACCCGTGCTATCCAAACCCATTTTGGCTGTAATAAAGAAAGAGGATAGCGCCGGCGTCAAAACGGAGGTAAGGGCAGAGATGATGAGGAAGCCGGTGTATATCAGATAGCGTCGAACGAGCGTTTTATTCGCGCGCAAAAACTGCCAGTCCGGGCGTAGATTGATGCGTTGCAACGAGAAGAAATAGCAGAGATTGATGAGTGCTGCCACTGCATAATTGACGCAAATGCCAATCACCAAGCCATCCAAAGAGAGTACATGAAATGCGTATAGCAGATAAATTGCCAGCATACCGATTCGCACAATCAGTTCGCGCACCGCACGCGGCACTACAATATGCATCAGCACATTACATGTTGACTCACAAATAGCCTGGTACAACATGAAGAATGCCAGCGGTATCACGAAATAATAATACTCCACGAAGAGCGGCGACTTATCGCCAAACCATGCGCCAAGCGGTGCGCGGCATGCCCAATAGATGACCGCAAAAAGGACAAAACCGATAAACGGTACAACTAATGCCCAGAAGAAGAAACCGTGGTCGGTATCTTTCTCACGGAAGTAGGGATAGAAACGAATGATACTGGCGTTGGTGCCCAACTGCGCCAAGCCGATGAAGAGCATCGCAGCATCGATAAGCACTCGCGCCAACCCGATTTCCTCGGTAGTGAGGAAACGGGTCAGCACGAAGAACGTGGTGACAATGCCTACGGCAATGCCAAGATAGGTAACTATCGTACCACGAATCGATTGCTTAGCGATAACGCCCATTACTTAATCTCTAATAACTCAACCGTGAAGATAAGGGTTGCGTATGGCGGAATAGACTGACCTGCACCACGCTCGCCATAACCCAGTTCATACGGGATAAAGAGTTTATATTTCGAGCCTACGGGCATCAGTTGCAGACCTTCCGTCCAACCTTTGATAACTCCGTTGAGAGGGAACTCGATCGGTTCGCCGCGCTGGTAACTGCTATCAAAAACAGTACCGTCGATGAGCGTACCTTCATAATGCACTTTGACGGTGGACTCAGCTGTCGGCTTCTTGCCTTTGCCCTCTTTGATTACTTCATACTGCAAGCCGGATTCGGTCGTCTTTACGCCTTCACGCAGTTTGTTCTCCTCAAGGAACTTCTCGCCTTCTGCCTTCGCCTCGCCGAACTTCACTCGTGAGATAACACCATCGATGTAACGGCTGGCAGTTTGCATATCCATTTGCTCGGTGTAGTTATTCAAACCGTTGATGAAACCTTGTTTGAGCAGGTCATAGTTGGTTTCCAGACCGGCAATACCGAGCAGTCCGACAGGTTCTTGCTCACGAACGGTTTTACCGATATTCTTTGCCATGCTCACCAATTGCGGATTACGAACGGACTGCTTGAGACCTTTGTTCACATTGTCCACAAACTCATCAATAGCCTCGTCGGTGGTATCGTTGGCATTCAAATAGCCTTTGATCTGAGCGCCGTTAAGGAAACCGAACGCATAGTTGAGCGAATCCATATGATTCTTGAGATCCAGTTTCTTCGCTTTCTTCGGGCACTTGGCATATACCACTTTTCCGGTAGCAGCATTCTCGTCCTTGGGAGCTTGATAACTTGCCATGAAATAAGCCTCAGCCACACTCTCCGACATCATTGTTGTGTCTTCATTCAGTGCGTTAGCCACACCTTGGAAGAACAATTTCTCATTGAGTGTCCATGCCTCGTTCTCTGCCAGACCTTTGGTTTCAAACATCTTAACGGATGTTCCAAACTGACGGCCTGCCTGAGCAATGTCACTCAGTTCTTCGTCCTTGTCCAGATACGATTTCTCAAGGGCGTCAATAAACTCAGCCACTGCCTCATCCGAACTGTCGTTAGCGAGGTAGTACATTTTGATTTGAAGACCATTGAGCAAACCGAGCGCGTAGTTGAGCGAGTCGGTCTCATTGTTCAATTGCGCGTCTTGCGCTTTGTAACTGTTGCCGCAGGAAAGCATTGCCAGTGCGGCTAATAATACGATACTTAATTTTTTCATGTTTTAAAATTAAAATTAATTTATTATTCGATTTCTAAAAGTTCTACTGTGAAAATCAACGCTGCGTAGGGCGGAATAGAGCCACCTGCTCCACTCTCTCCGTATGCGAGTTGATAAGGGATAAAGAGTTTGTATTTCGAGCCAACGGACATCAGTTGCAGACCTTCGGTCCATCCCTTGATAACACCGTTGAGCGGGAAGGAGATCGGCTCGCCGCGTTTATAACTGCTGTCGAAGACCGTGCCATCGATGAGTGTGCCTTCATAATGCACTTTGACTGTGTCAGTTGCTTTGGGCTTCTGACCAATAGTAGCCTCCAACACTTCGTATTGCAAACCGCTGGCAGTCGTTTTTACCCCTTCGCGTTTCGCATTTTCTGCGAGGAATTTCTCTCCTTCCTTCTTTGATTTGGTGGACAAATTCATGACATAGTCAATACCAGCCTTGAACTCATCGTAATTGAGTTCCTTCTGTCCGTATTGCATCAGGTATTGCGCCACGGATGTGCCTAATTGGAATGATAAACTGTTTTGGTTCATTATTGTTGTTATTTTAATAATTGATTCATTCGTGAGAGGTACTTGCCGAGAATGTCAAATTCGATATTAACGACCGTGCCCTCTTTGATGTATTTGAAGTTGGTGTTGTCGTGTGTATAAGGGATAATACAAACAGATACGTATCCTTTTTCGCCCTTCACGTCTGGCTCGCAGACCGTGAGACTCACACCGTTGATGGTTACAGAGCCTTTATCCACGCAGAAATACCCGCGCTCAATCATATCGCGTGTAGAAGCATATTCAAAGCGATAATACCAACTGCCGTCTGTCTCTTTGGCTTCAATACAACGCGCCGTTTGATCCACGTGTCCTTGTACGATATGTCCGTCCAGCCGTCCTCCCATCAGCATCGAGCGTTCCACGTTCACATAGTCGCCTTCACGCAACAGGTCAAGGTTCGTCAACCGCAGCGTCTCCTGCATCGCTGTAACGGTATAGAGGTCGCCATCCAAACGAACCACCGTCAGGCACACGCCGTTATGAGCAATCGACTGATCGATACTCAGCGATTCGCCGAACGGATTGCGCAGCGTGAAATGCTTATTGGTATGCTCGGTCTCAATCTTAACGACTTGAGCCATTGTTTCTACGATTCCTGAGAACATCTTGCAACGGAAAATCTTTACGGGTTAATACAAACAAATATATTCCGATCAGCACTGTGCCGATAGCCATCAACAGCCACATATTACTGATATAATAGAGCCGTAGGGCATAATAGACAGCCAACAGGCCAAGCGTCAGTGCGGTATATTGACCGATTCGCATAAGGTCATATGGAATGGGGGCTTTCTTCTGACCTATGAAATAAGAAAGTAGCATGATCACAAAGTAACAAACCAGACTGCTACCGCAACTTGCCCAATATCCAATGAGCGGCACACCTACTATCTGCAGCACAAGGGTAATGCCCAAACCTATCAACGAGAAATACGCGCCCCATTTGGTCTCGTCCGTTAACTTATACCAGAAGCTGAGGTTGAAATAGACGCCTTGGAAAACATATGTCCAGAGGACAACGGGGACAATCTTCAGTCCCTCCCAATAGGCACTGGAGACGATATAACGGAATATATCCAAATAGAAGACAACACCTAACAAAATGAGATACGAGAAGATGATGTAATACTTCATCGCGTCCGCGTAGGCCTCAACCGACTGCCGATCTTTATGCTTGGCGAACACGAATGGTTCATACGCATAACGGAACGCCTGTGTGAACATCATCATCACCATCGCCACTTTGAAACACGCGCCGTATATGCCAAGTTGTTCTTGCGCGTCTGCGCCGGTATAGAGATACGGAAAGAGGATACGATCCAATGTCTGATTCATGATGCCCGCCACGCCGAGTATCAACAGCGGCAAGGAGTAACGAAGCATATCTTTGAGTATTCGCCCATCAAACCGACCGCCTTTGGGCAGACAGAACGGCAGCAAGCACAAGGTCTGGATACCTGTCGCGAGCACATTACTGAGGAAAATATAGAACACATCGTTCTTGCCAAGCGCCACTAGAAATAACAGGTTGAAACCGATATTCAGAAGAACAAACAACAACTTAAGCGCTGCAAAGAGTATAGGACGTTTCTTATATCTCAAGTAAGCAAACGGGATACATGCGAACGCATCGACAGCCACTATCGCAAACATCATCGCGACGAACTCCGAGTGGTCCGGATAATGCAATAGTTCGGCTATCGGTTGCCGAAAGGCGATGACGATGAGTGCGAAGAGTGCACTGGTACTGAATAGCGTCCAATACGCTGTCTTGTACACGCTGCCGGCATCGTAATCCTCGCGATTCGCGAACCGGAAGAAACCTGTCTCCATTCCATACGTCAGCAGCACTAGCAGCAATGCTGTCCATGCGTATATATTGGTGACAATGCCATAATCTGCCGGTCGCGCCAACGAATAGGTGTAGAGAGGAACAAGCAAGTAGTTCAAAAACTTGCCTATTATCGAACTCAATCCGTAGATGGCGGTGTCCTTCGCCAAGGATTTCATGTCACTCATCTTCTTTCCCTTTCACGCAAATAACGATTTCCCCTTTCGGAGCCTTTGCTTTAAAATGCGCTATCAGTTCCGCCAGCGTGCCTCGCACCGTTTCTTCGTGTAGTTTGCTTATCTCACGGCTCACGCTTGCCTTCCGTTCTTCTCCGCATACCTCCGCTAACTGCTCGAGTGTCTTTACGAGCCTGAAGGGTGATTCATAGACAATGAATGTCTGGTCCAACTGCGCCAAGTACTGCAACCGTGTCTGACGTCCTTTCTTCTGCGGCAGGAAGCCTTCGAAGTAAAAGTGATTGTTCGGCAGACCGCTATCCACAAGTGCCGGAACAAACGCCGTAGCCCCCGGCAGGCACTGAATCTCTACATCCGCATCGGCGGCTGCGCGCACCAGAAAGAACCCCGGGTCGCTGATAGCCGGTGTGCCTGCATCGGAAATTAAAGCGATGTTTGCTCCCGCTTTCAACCGCTCGACAATATCCGCCGAGGTTTCATGTTCGTTGAACTTATGGTGACTCTTCAGCGGTGTATGGATGTCATAATGCTGCAGCAACACACCGCTTGTGCGGGTGTCTTCGGCGAGAATCAAATCCACGGACTTCAACACTTCAATCGCGCGGAACGTCATGTCCTGCAGATTGCCTACCGGTGTCGGAACGATATATAGCATTTATCCGAAACGTCTGTGCAAAGTAACTATAAACTGCTGATAGGTATTACTCTCTGTATCCCAATTGAAACGCGAGATATAACTAATCGCCTCGTCAAACGACCCCAGCTCATTCAATTCCGTGAGCGTGCGTTGCATCAGTTCGGCATTCTGTCCGAACAGTTCGCGCTGATAAAGGAAACGGTCTCCCAATGAGATAGCTAAACGAATGTCGTCCACAGGTTTGCCGTACAACATCGCCTTCGGCGACGCCGGTTCTTCTTTCACGGGTTCGGGAGCTAGCGCGGGCGTTGGCTGTGGTTGCCGGACCGGCTGTGGCGCCGGTTGTGGTTGTGGCGCAGGCTCTACAACAGGTTCCGGTTCCTGCATCACCGGTTCTTCTACATCCGGCTCTTCCATTTCAGGTTCTTCCTCTTCCGGTCCCATTTCATACTCTAAGTCTGCCACGTTCTTTACCTCTTCGAGGTCTGCCTCCAACACTTCCACGCGGGACTCCAAAGCCTCAATACGCTCCTGCATAGTCGCCAAACGCGACTCCAGCGACTCCAGATATTTAATTACTTCTTCCATATTACTTGGTTGCGTCTTCTAATTTTTTCATCATTGAGAACATGAAAATAGCGGCTACGAGACATACTCCGATGAATACACCCCAAACGAGCCACAGCGGCAAGTTGCCCCATAGGAAACCGCCTACGGAAACAAGGAAGTTACCCAAGGCGGTCGCTACGAACCATCCGCCCATCATCATACCTTTGTATTGCGGAGGTGCCACTTTGCTTACGAACGAGATTCCCATCGGACTGAGCAATAACTCGCCGAACGTGAGTACCAAGTATGTACCGATCAGTACGTTGGCATTTACCATCATCGGCGAATCGCCTGCTGCCAAAGCCGCTTCTTGTGCATTCGGGGTCAGCAGACCCAGCGAACAGAAGGCCATTACGGCATAAGCCGCAGCAGCCACCAACATACCATACGCAATCTTACGCGGAGCACTCGGTTCTTTGCCTTTCTTTGCCAACGCGCCGAAGATAGCCATGCTTACCGGCGTCAGAGCCACTACATAGAACGGATTAAACTGCTGGAAGATAGGTGCGGAAATGCCGATTTCTGCCGGATGGTTGATATATTTGTACGCCAGCACACCCAGCACGGCAATGCCAACACATCCCCAAATGGTTTTCGCCTTGCGCGAACCGTCACCGAAGATGCCGAACAATGCATATACGAGCACTGCTACCATCACCAGGTTCCATATATCGAACGCCATCGTCTGCACACCGGATACTACCGGATTTACGAACTTATCCGCGAAATAGGTCAGCGTCAAGCCGTTCTGATGGAATGCCATCCAGAAGAAGATAACTACCGCGAACACAAGGCATAGCGCCACAATACGTTTCTTAGTCTGCTCCGGCGAGAGTTCTTCCACTTTCTGTCCGCTGGCAGCTGCCTGCTTGGCTGTATTCTCCACGTGTTTAAACCAAGGACGGCAAGCATAGTAAATAGCGATACTCAACACCAGCGAAGCACAAGCTACCGCAAACGCGAAGTGATAACTGTCATTTACACTCACTCCAAGTGACTCGTGTGCCCAAGCCATGATTTTCACAGCCGCCGTCGGCGCGAACATTGCGCCCAAGTTGATGGCCATGTAGAAAAGCGAGAAGGCTGCGTCACGACGGTCCGCGTACTGCGGGTCGTCATACAAATTACCCACCATCACTTGCAGGTTGCCCTTAAACAAACCTGTACCGAAACTAATCAGTACCAACGCGGCTATCATGCCGGTCATAGCCAATGCCGGGCTACCGTATTCCACTCCGCCCATCGGCACAGCGAGTAGCACATAGCCGAGGAACATGATAATGATTCCGATGGTCACACACTTGCCGTAGCCTATCTTATCCGCCACGATACCACCAATAAGCGGCAAGAAATAGACAAACGCCAAGAACGTAGAGTAAATAGCACCTGCGGCTCCTGCCGACAGGCCAAAATTAGCGCGCAGGAACAGCGCGAAAACGGCTAACATCGTGTAGTAGCCGAAACGCTCGCCGGTGTTCGCCAACGCGAGCGCAAATAATCCTTTGGGTTGATTCTTAAACATATTTACAAATTTAAAATCTTAAGTTTTCAATCTTCAATGATGGTGCACCATCCGTGTCGATCATCCGCCCTTCCGTACTGAATATCTTTTAGTGCGTGGTAGAGTTCGGTCAGCACAGGTCCCGGTTCATCGCTCAGATGATAGACGCGGTTCTTCTCAGGGTCAATCACTTTATCTATAGGCGATATGACACATGCCGTGCCACATGCTGCCGCTTCACTCATGTCCGCCAGTTCTTCGAGCCGTATATGCCGCCGCGTCACTTTCATGCCTCGCTCACGCGCCAAAGTCATCAAACTATCATTCGTGATACTCGGCAAGATGGCGGTGCTCCTCGGCGTCAGGTATTCATTGCCCTTAATCCCGATGAAGTTTGCGGCCGAGCACTCATCAATATACTTATGTCGCTTGGCGTCAAGGAACAGGCAATCCATACCTTGCGCGTGTGCCGGCTCGGTTGCTCTGAACGACGATGCGTAGTTACCGCCCACCTTGAACTGCCCCGTTCCTAATGGCGCCGCTCTATCCACATGGCGATTCACGATGAACGTCGTGCAGTGGAACTTACCCGGGTAGTACGGACCGATAGGCGAAGGGATAACGATGAACTCAAAGTCCTGTCCTGGACCTACGCCCAAACGTGGCGTCGTACCAATCAACAACGGACGAAAATAAAGCGTTGCACCCGTTCCGTAAGGCGGCACAAAATCCATATTCTTCTTCAACGCCAGCCGTATCGCTTTGCCGAACAATTCCTCGGGCACAGGTGCCATGTACAATCCCTCCGCACTCTTCGCCATTCGTTTTGCATTCTCTCTCCAACGGAAGATACGAATCTTCCCGTCCACACCGCGAAAAGCTTTCAAACCCTCAAACGCTTCTTGCCCGTATTGCAGACAAGTGGCGGAAACATGCAGATGTAGGAACTTATCCTTCGTGGCATACGGTTCTTCCCACGCGCCATTATGAAACCCAGCCCGAACGATATAATCCGGCTCGGTATAATGAAACCCTAATGTTCCCCAATCAATCTCTTTCATCAAACAATGTATCTAATACACTCACTTCCGTTTGCCACGGATGTTTATCTGTCCAAATCCCTCCACTCCAATCTGCTGTGCGAGAACATGTTATCAACCCTTGTGGGAGTTCCCTCTTCAGCAGACTTGCTATCGTTGCATTCAGTTCGTCATTCAGGTCCAGCAACCATTTGTACTCTCGTTCGTAGAACGGCCGCAAGTAATCGGCTAAGTACATAAAATACGGCGTATGTTGATATGCGCTGACGAGCGTTATCCAGTGTTGGTGTTGCCACCGCGTCTGATAACTGATTTCGATGTCCCGCGTCAACTGCTTGTGTTCCACTTTGCCCACCGGCACTGTCAACCGCACTATCTCTCCTCTCGCGTCTCTAATCAGACACCTGTTCCGAAAAGTCTGCTTCTCAAATGTCTCCATCTGTTCTATCGTCGCAGGTTCATTCATCAACGCCTGCATATACGATAGCGGTGGCAAATATGCGGTCGGCAAAATCATCGTTTGGCACCCATTCCTAACCTCTCGAAACGAATTCTCCGCGTGTCCTTATCGATGCTCAGCCAAACAAATACCGGTCGACCGACGATATGATCTTCGGGCACAAATCCCCAATAACGGCTGTCGGCAGAGTTATGCCGGTTGTCACCCATCATCCAGTAGTAATCCATCTCGAACTCATACTCCTCGCCAATCGACATCGGCTTGAACTCATAGGCATCCGCGATGCGTTTGTAGAGCCAGAAGTTGTCTTCGGTAATCATGATTCTGTCGCCTTTGCGCGGAATATAAATCGGGCCGTAGTTGTCACGCGTCCACTCGTTGTGACCCAACGGATAAACATCGCCGCCGGCAGTCTCCGGTTCCACGGCCATTCCCAACACATGCGGGTTCTTCTCCAACTCTGCCTTCATCGCTTGCGTCAGCGGGAAATGCCATGTCGTGCCATCTACTTGCACCCTGTCTGCCACACTGATACCTATCTTCTCTAAGTATTTGGCTGCAAACACATGTCCATCGGTCTTGACCAGATAATTCAACTGCAAACCTTCGCGTTCCGGCTCACGCTCACCATTGATGTAAATCACATTCTCCACGATTTTCAGACTGTCTCCCGGTGTACCCACGCAACGCTTCACATAGTTCTCGCGCCGATCTACCGGTCGCGTCACTATGTCACCGAACACATCCTTACGAGCATTCAGCAGACCAATGCCATAGTAATGACGTAAGGTGTAGAAATCGGGATTCTGCATCTTCGTACAGACCGTGTCACCAGCAGGGAAGTTAAAGACGACGATATCACCTTTCAGCGGACTAGTCCAACCTTTGAGACGCTTGTAGTCCCAATGCGGTTTATCCAAATAACTCTTCCCTCCGCCTAAGATCTTCGGCATCGTATGTTGCACGAGTGGCATGGAAAGCGGCGTCTGCGGCACACGCGCACCGTAAGCCATCTTGCTCACATAGAGAAAATCACCCACGCGCAACGTCTTCTCCAACGACGAAGAAGGGATCTGATAATTCTGGAAGATATACAGGTTGATGAAATAGACGGCGACAAGCGCGAACACAATCGCATCTATCCAACTGCACAAGGTATATAACTTCGGATTCGTATCCTTGTACTTGCGCCACCAGCCATAATCGATGTACTTCGTGATGAATGCATCCTCTATCAACGGCAGCAAAGCCAACCAACCGAGACTGGCCCAGTCGTCCCATGCAACCCAGAAGACGAACGCAATATACAACGCACTCCAAATCCCCGCGCGGATAATCGCGCCACGAGTCACTTCTGATATTCTTTCTCTAAATGATTTCATGTTCTACTAATGTCGGAGGTCCGTCGGACCTATATCGTATTCCACCTATACTTATAATATACTTGTATATTATCCTGTGATTTTGAAACGTACTGCATTTTAATGGCTTAATGCCTCCGCCGCCAAAACGGCGCCGAGCGCAAATCCGCGGCGACCTTTGGCAATATGCGTGATAACAATCGTATCCTCCTCGCTATCCCATTTCACCTCATGCGTTCCCGGCACTTCTCCTTCACGAATCGATTCAATCTCAGAGTCCTGTACACCGTAACCCATAACCCGTAACCCTTCGGCCAATGTCTTCGCCGTGCCGCTTGGTTTATCGAGTTTGTGAATATGATGCGTCTCGGTAATGGACGGCATGTACTGAGGTTGTTTTGCCATCTGCTCTGCAAGGAACTTGTTAAGTTCAAAAAAGATGTTCACACCCACAGAGAAATTACTGCTCCAGACGAGCATGACCTTACCTGTCTCATTGCGAACGACCCATCTGCCGTTTTCCTCCCTTCCTTTTAGGGAAGGGCCGGGGGTAGGCTGTCTTACATCCCACCCTGTTGTACCGCAAATGACGGGCACGCCTTGCGCCCACGCGCGTAAAATATTCTCTTTGGCGGTAACCGGGGTGGTGAACTCAATCGCCACATCAGCTTCCTTTAAGTCGAAATCGTCGCCCGCGTCAATCCGCGCCACAATCTCATGCCCGCGCTCCAGGGCAATGCCTTCAATCATATGCCCCATTTTGCCATATCCTATAATCGCAATTCTCATAACACAAAAAATCGGGCGCAAAGTTACAAAAAAAAAATGACATACGCAAGCGCGCGCACGTTTTTTTGTCAATTTTTGCACAAAAAAGAAAATTATCGCACGAAACGGTAGATGCCGCCGGGGAGGGAGCGGACAAGACCTTGAAGTTCGAGCATAGTCAGTTCGGACGCCACATCGCCATAGGGAAGTTGGGTTTCCATCACCAAAAGATTGATATGCAGTCCTTCTTCGGCTTCCTGCAGTTTATTGAGAATAGTCTGCTGGCGTTCCGTAAAGTCACCCAACAAACCGACCTCGGACAGTTGAGAATTGACAGTTGAGAGTTGAGAATTCTGCCGATCTGCTAACGTCGTATGGACAGTTGGCCAGCACATGGCATTGATGAGGTCATCAGCGCAGGAGATGAGGTGCGCTTTGTTATCTCGGATGAGGGCGTTGCAGCCTTGTGACGACGGGTCATTTGGCCTGCCTGGGAAAGCGAACAGTTCACGGTTATAATCGAGCGCCATGCGCGCCGTGATAAGACTTCCGCCTGTCTCTCGTGACTCAACAACCACCACGGCATCCGCCAAACCCGCCACAATGCGGTTACGTTGTATAAAATAAGGTGCGAGAGGTTCAGTGCCGGAAGGGAATTCCGTCAATATGCCTCCGTTGGAAAGTGCTGCAACGGCATCCGCACGATGTTGATACGGATAGATCCGGTCGAGTCCGTGCGCAGGCACAATGATGGTCGGCACGCCGTATTTGATAGCAGCACGATGTGCGGCGATATCTATGCCATAAGCACCTCCGCTGACGATGGTCACTTTCTCCAATCTTTCCGCCAGTTCGCGCACCAGCATATCTGTCAGTTCCTTGCCTCGCTCTGTGGGACGCCGCGTACCAACGATAGAAATGACATGTCCGTCCGAAGGTCGCAGATTTCCTTTGCCGTAGAGTAACAATGGTCTGTCAGGACATTGCCGCAAGCGATAAGGATAGTCATCGTCTGCAAGTGTCCAAACGCTGATGCCATGAGCTTCTACCCATTCTGCCTCTTGCTGTGCGCGTGCCCAAGCAGACTCTTTCTCTGGGTCATCTATAGCCTGCCACGCCGCCTCCGCCGAGCCGTATTGGTCGATGAGTTGCAAGGCCTTGCGAAGCCGCGTATGCAGGAGCAAGGAGAGGGCAATATCAAAGAGTTGAGAGTTGATAGTTGAGAGTTATTTATGATTTATCCTTTGGATAATAGCAACGATTGCCATGGCGGCGAGCGCACCGAGACCATCGGCAAGAAGGTCACCCCACTCCGCCGTGCGAGTGGTAGTGAACCAGAACTGCAGTCCCTCCATCAGTGCGCCATAAGCAATGGTACAAAGGAAGGTATAAAGATAGTGTTTGATGCACGCAGAACGTTTGTATTCAAGTCCGAGGAGAAGAGTGAGTGCCAACACACAATATGCGGCGCCGTGTAGCACTTTATCACTGGTAGTCGCAGGGATGATGCCCTGCGGGTTCTCCATCATACTAAACACAGCAATGCCTGCCGCCACAAGGGCAGCAGGCATATACAAGAACCATCTGCGTTTGGCCGCCTTCATAACTTTTAAGAACGGTCAGAGAGATGAACTTTGATTCCGTAACAGAGATCTCCGGCATCTCCGAGTCCCGGAACGATATATTTCTTCTCGTTGAGGACAGGATCAATAGCTGCGCACCAAAGTGTAACATCAGGGCTATCGTTCAGCGCTTTGCGCATGTAGTCAATAGCCTGCGGCGTAGCGATAGTGCAGCAAAGATGCGTGTGGGCAGGTTTACCATGCCTGAGAAGCGCGAGATAACCCACCTCCATCGACATGCCTGTTGCAAGCATCGGGTCCACCACGATAAGCGTTTTGCCTTCAATGGACGGCGCCGCCATATACTCCGCCACAATCTCCAATTCACCTTTGCCGTTCACGCGACGATAGGCACTGAGGAAAGCATTTTCCGCGCGATCGAAGATATTGAGGAATCCTTGATGCAGCGGCAGTCCTGCGCGCAGAATAGTGGCTAATACCAATTGATCGCTGATCGTATTGACGGAAGCCTTATCCAACGGTGTCTGCACCTCTTTCGGTGCATAGTTCAGACTCTTGCTTACCTCAATCGCCATCACCTCTCCGATGCGCTCGATGTTACGACGAAAACGCAGCGGATCTTTCTGAATATCCACATCACGAATCTCGCTCAGGAACTGATTGAGAACGCTGTTATGCTCAGATAGATTGATAATCTTCATTATTGCATGTTTTTAGCCGTTTTCTGCTCAGCTTTGACGATAGCCACGCGGTCTTTATGCAATTGCTCGAGTGCCGCCAGATCAGCAGCTTTCTGGTTTACCTCCAGCCAATAAGCCTGATGAGAAGTGGTCGCATTTTGGATCGTTGTCTCGAAGTCCGCCATAGAGCGTTGACGTTCAGCCAGTTCACGCAATGCGTAGCCGAGGTCTTTCTGATGCTTATCCAGCGTTTGTACATAGTTATCACGCGCATCTTTGGTGAGCGAGCTCTTGCCTGCTACAGAACGCTGTTGCTGCTCAATAGTGCGTTGCAGGGACTTCAACTCTGCCTCTTCTTTGGAGTACAGCACTTTGAGGTTACTAACGGTTTTGGCAGCCTCTTTGAGGGTGTTGTCAATCTCCTTGGCATGATTCTGTTCCTCGCGCAACTCAGCCTTAGCAGCCTTCAGTTCGCCGGCATTGGTCATAAGGTCTTTTGCCACTACGTCCAACGCAGCGCGGTACATCGTAGGCTCAGCGCTGTAAACGGTACGAAGCGAATCCAAACGCGGGTCAGCAATCTGAATGGTCAACGGTTTAACATGTTGAGCCATAGCGGTGAGGCTCAGCGCCATGAAGGCGAAAAAGAATACTTTTCTCATAGATGTAATGATTTAAAATGTTAATTATTTGATATAAATAGCGTCACTTTTATCAAAATCGACTGCAAAGTTACACATTATTTTGCATATATGCAAATTTTTTTGTACCTTTGTGCCGAATTTTTGAAAAATTATGAAATCTTTCATTTATCAGGACTCGACAATAGCCTTTGTGACGGCAGCCGCGCAGACCTGTCTGCTGATAGAGAAATGTAACGAGCATGAACGTGACGAATGGCGTGAACAGATGTTGCGACTTTTGCCGGTATTGTATCTGCGGACGCGTCTGTTGGAACCCGCCGAGGCATTATCGGACGATGAGCCGCAACGATTTGTGACCGAAGAGGATTACAACTACGCGCTAATCGGCATGCGTGAATTACTCGGGCAAGACGATGCGTATCTGGATGTATTTGTAGATCAGGGCGTTTACACCGATGAGATTCGCACGGCGTATATTTCTGAAGGTCTGGCGGATATTTATCAGGAGTTAAAAGATATGGCGGCGGCTTTTCAGACCGGAGAAGAAACGATTATGAATGATGCGGTGGTAGTCTGCCGCGAGGCGTTTGATGCACACTGGGGAGTGAAGTTATTGTCCGTTTTGCGAGCATTACATGAGATATCCGATTCATCATATCAGTAAAGAGTACCTACAGTTACTGCCCGTGACGGCTTTTGAGGGCGAGGTGATTGTAGTAGATAAGCCGGAGATGGTAAAGGATGCTATCGCTTATCTGCGAACACAACAGACCGTAGGCGTAGATACTGAAGCCCGCCCGAGTTTTCAGCGTGGCATTCACTACCCTACCGCACTAGTACAGATTGCGAGTCATGAGCGCTGTTATCTCTTTCGCCTGACGCATATCGGCATGCCGGAGGAGTTGGCACAGCTCTTTGCCAACAAGAAGATTCGCAAGGTGGGATTGGCTTTTCGCGATGACATCAACGGTCTGCGCAGACGACGCGACTTCATGCCCGCCAACTGTATTGATGTGCAGAAAATAGTGCCGCAATACGGCATTTTGGACTTGGGGTTGCAGAAGATTTTCGCTATCTGTTTTGGCAAAAAGATATCCAAAACGCAGCAACTGACCAATTGGGAGAACAATCATCTCACGCCCGAGCAAGCGCGATATGCGAGCACTGACGCATGGGCTACACTGCTGATTTACGAAGATCTGCTGCAACATGAGATGTTGACGCAAGAAGAGGTAGTAGCACTTATGCGGGAAGAGAAAGAGCGGATGATTGAACATCAGCAGGAAGTGCAAGACCAACGACTGCGGGAACAAGGTATCGAGCCTCCGCCACACATGACGTTGGAAGAACGCGAAGCACATCAGGCGGAGAAACGCCGCGAAGCACGCAAACGCAAACGCCAGCGCGCAACAGAGAAAAAGAAAGCGGCATCACAAAAGAACAACTCAAAAACAAAACAATAACACTATGAAACGACTATTTATTCTCAGTCTAAACATTTTATGCTGCATTCTGTGTTCGTTCGCAGAAATCAAGTATGTTTTCTATTTTATTGGCGACGGCATGGGCGATAACCAAGTGCTGGGTGCAGAGATGTACCGTTCAGCAGTACAGGGCGAACCTTTAGGACGCGTACAAACACTAATGACCACTTTCCCTTATTCAGGACATGCTTCTACGTATTCGGAGAGTAACGGCATTACCGACAGTGCCGCAGCGGGTACTTGTCTCGCAACGGGCAACAAGACCACGAACGGCACATTAGGTATGGATACCTATAACAGTCCGTTGAAGACCATTGCCGAGGAGTTGAAAGAGCAAGGTTGGGGCATCGGTATCATGACGACCGTGGCGATTGACCATGCGACGCCGGGTGCCTTTTACGCGCACGTGCCCAAGCGCAATCAATATTATAAAATAGGAGAGCAACTGAGTGCCAGCAATTTTGATTTCTTCGGCGGCGCAGGTTTTCATTATCCGTTAGGAAAGAAAGACGACAAGGACGTTAATCTCTATCGTCTTGCCGAGAGTCGCGGCTATACCATTGCGCATGGAATGGAAGAAGTGGCGGCATTTAAGGACTCCACGATCAATAAGATGATTCTTGTTCAGAAGACGGATGACGATGGTGCGAAGCACGGTGATAACCTGATGTACTCCATTGATCAGCGAGAAGGGGACCTAACGCTGAAACAGATTGTAAGCACTGCTATTCCATTTCTCGAGAAGCGTCATGAGCGTTTCTTTATGATGGTAGAAGGCGGCATGATTGACTATGCATGTCACGGCGACGATGCAGCAACAGCGTTTGGCGAAGTATGGGATATGAATGAGGCAATGCAAGTAGCATATGATTTCTATCAGGCTCATCAAGACGAGACGCTGATTGTGGTGACGGCAGACCATGAGACCGGAGGCCTGGCACTCGGCAATAGCGATTATACACTGCAGTTGGAGTTGCTGCAAAATCAGAAATGTTCTGCTTGGGTGCTCGGCGACCTTTTTGCACGCCTGTTTGAAGAGAACAAGAAACCATCATGGGAGTCTGTACAGCAAATATATCGCGAGGAACTGGGATTCTGGAGTGCAATAGAGATCACGGCAGACGAGGAGAAAGAACTGAAAGCGCTGTATAAGACGGCATGCAAAGGCAAATCAAAAGACACCAAGACGATGTATAAGACCATCAATGCATTGGGCAATGCGGGTATTGCGCTGCTGGACAAGAAAGCACACATCGGTTGGACCACTCGCGCGCACTCCGCGCACGCAGTACCTATCTTCGCCATCGGTGCAGGAGCAGAGAAGTTCAGCGGATGGCATGACAACACAGAGATTGTTCCGTTGATTCGGCAAGCGGTGCAATAAATAGATATTCAACCAAAAAGAGAGCGGTCAATGCCGCTCTCTTTTTGTTATGTAGCAGACAGGATTATTTCACCTGCGCACCGATTACATTGTAGGTCTTCTCGCCCTTGATGATCATCAGTTGACCGTCACGCAGCACTTTGACAGCCTTCACACCATCAGCGGTATTGTCGATAGCTTGGCTATTCTCTTCGATGAAGATGAAGCCGCCTTCACTGAAGGTCTCCCATTCTGCATTTCCTGCGGGACGGAAGAAGATTGTCTTTGCACCAGCATGCGCAGCGTCAACTTTGTATGCATTATCCATACCATCCGGGAACCAAGTCTTGATGGTACTATTCTCTACGAGAACGACTTTGATCTCTTGATCTACGACTAATGTAGCCTCGAGTTTATACTCGCCTTCGTTACCGGCATTCGCCTCGAACTTAAGGTTTGCGTTCAAAGCCGCCATGCTCCAACCGTTTTGGCCAATGAGATAATAGCCGTCAGCAAACGTTATCTCTTTGCTCTCATCGAACGTACCTTCAAGCGTAATCTTCGAGCCATTAAACTTAACCGTTACGTTACCGGCTGCTGCAAGCGTGAAGCATATATTGTTGTTATCTCCCTCCGTCACGCCTTTCGGACGCGAAGCGAGATCGCTGAAGCCCTTAGCGGTAGCCCAAGTACCGTCAACAGTGATCTTGAACTTGTAATCTCCAGCAGCCAATGCCGTGAAAGTATGCTCGCTGTTCTCGCAAGCCAATGCGTTAGGCTCCCACGAACCTACAAGCGATTCACCGGTGATGTAGAACTTACCATCAAACTGCGGGTCCGGTGTTTCACCGCCGCCTCCGCCACCACCTTCGTTAGCAGCGACAAAGAAGAATCCACCCTCATGGAAGGTCTTCCAATCGTCGTTGCCCGCAGGACGGAAGAAGATTGTCTTTGCACCAGCATGGTCAGCATCTACTTTGTATGCATTACCCATACCATCCGGATACCAAGTCTTGATGGCATTGGATTCAACGGAAACGACCTTTATTTCTTGATCTTTTACCAGCGTAGCGGACAATTGGAACTCTCCTTCTGTGTCAGGATTAGCGGCAAACTTAAGACTTTCGCTCAAAACACTCTCGTCCCAACCATTCTGACCAATAAGGTAATAACCGTTTTCCAGCGTCGGAGTAGCCGGAACTTTCGACTCATCGAATGCGCCTTCCAGTTTAAATACACCGGTCTTATAGATAACTTTCACAACGCCTGCTGCGGTAAGCGCAAAGCAGATATTGTTGTCTTTGTCTTTCCAGAGACCTTTGGCTGCTTCTGTTAGATCGCTGAAGCCTTTGGCTGTTTCCCATGTACCGGCAGTAGTTACTTTCAGAGTATAGGTAACAGCCGCTTTCAGAGACAGCTCTGCTGTGTCTTTCTCCACTTTCAATGCATCCGGATTCCATTTTTTGCCAATGCCGATACCTGCATCTACCACGAGTGCGGAGTCACCGGTAATGTAGAAGCCCGTTGAGCTTCCGCCACCACCGCCACCGACAGCAGTAATTTCTACCGTAAAGACAGCCGGACTCTTGGTATAAGTTACCTTGATATCAGAAGCTGCTGCAAGAGTGAAGCATACATTATCATCGCCATCTGCAGTAAAGCCTTCCTTGTTTGTCAAGGCACTATAACCTTTGGCGGTTGCCCAAGTTCCATCTTCGGTAACTTTGAAAGAATAGTTGCCTGCCGGTTTGTTGGTAAAAGTATAACTATCTTCCAACACCTGCAATGCATTAGAGCTCCAAGAACCGACAAGAGACTCTCCGGTAATGTAGAACTTTGGCGTAACGGGATTGATGGCTTCTTTGGAAGCGAACCATTGACCACTGCAGCAATATGGTTTTGAAGCATCAAACTTCAAATTGCCGGTTTGCTTGTCACTACCATTATTGAAAATGATATCTACAAAACCATCAGGCACTTCATAAGACCAAATGTCATGACCGAGCGCTTGCTCAGCCGTTTTGGTCATAGCCACTCCGGGCCATTCGGCATTCTTCTGATTGCCATCAGCCCACATGTAAGCTTTGACTGCAGTCCAATCGTCCATGTTAACATAATACGCGGTTGCTGCTGTAGCGGCAGTTGACAAACCAAACAGCGCGGCTACGAATAAAGAAAGAAATTTTCTCATTGTATTATAATTTTATGGTTAGTATTAACGTACTTGCGTACCAATTACGTTGTAACTCTCGTTAATTCGTCTTAGCTAAAGCACGATTAACGGACTACTGCACCTTGTGCATTGTATTTAACGCCGTTCCTAATGATGACGAGTTGGCCGTTCTCGATAGTCTTAACGGCTTTGGCATCATTCTCAACATTATCCAATGCAGTTGAAGTCGGGAACGTAACAGTCAATGTATTGGAAGCGTAAGTCCATGTGAATACATAGTCACCTGCCACGTCTGCGGCAAGAGTCAGATTACCAGTACCCGAAACGACCTCATGAGAAGCAGAAGAACGAGAGAAGGCAGCGCCGTTGGAGGTCCAGTTAGCATCACCACCAATACGCATACCGAACTCATACGAGTTTGCAGCAAGATTCAATGTCAACGAAGCAGTCTCACTATTTCCGGCAAGAGCAAAAGCCTCCGTAGTCGCCCATGAGCCTGTAAAATCACCATGCATCTTAATCGTTGGTTTAACTGTTGCCGAACCTGTTTTATCTGCATTGGCTGTAATCTCACCATTACTCGGATCAAATATAATCTCAATATCATAAACGCCAGACTCCGTAATTTCGTCCCATACAAAGTTGGCAGAAGAAGGCCATGCTTCATCCCAAGTATGGTTCTTTACTATTTTAAAAGAGATATCCCCTGCGGGAAGCGTAACACCCTCTTTGGTCCAAATGTACATACCAGCAAGAAGTCCTGTACCCGCCACCATGTCATTAGCAGCAAGATTGGTAGCCCAAGCCGTTCCGAACAATGTCTCCGAATCACCAGCAACGGTATAAACCGGATCGGGAACAGCAGCGCCGGCAGGAGCATCTACCCATGCAGAGCCACCATGCACCCACATTTTGCCATTGTAAGTAGCCTCTCCTGTCCAATCGTTTTCAAAAGGGATCACTTGACTTTTCCAATCATCACCGTCATACAATTGAATTTGCATTGTTGCCAATCCATCATACAAATCCGTAAATGCGCATGCATAAACTGGATCTCCATTGTTGGTCACATCTGTCTTAACCATCGCTATGCGACGCCAATTGTCAGCGTCACCTTGGAGTTTTACGTTCAATCTAACATTGTACGTTCCGACAGTTGCGGAGGGAACAGAATAATAAACGGTTGTTGCCGTTGCGGCAAACATTGTAGCGCTGAAAATCGCGGCTACGAAAAGAGATAGAATTTTTCTCATAATCATTAGATTTTAAAAGTTAGTATTGTAGTTAATTAGTTATTTAGCGACGAACGCTTTGCACCAATTTGGGCGCAAAGTTAGTAAAAAAAAATGACACACGCAAGAGCGCATGTCATTTTTTGTAAATTTTGTATTACTTTTTGCTGTGAATCTTAAAAATCGTCAACTTTGGAGTGCGAAAATTGAGAGTTCACCTACTCGATATTGCTTCGATGAGAGTCCGACAAAAGTCCGATGTACTCTCGAGGAACGCAAATCTTAATAATCGTCAATTACTTGAGTACATTACCTTGAGCGTTATAACGGATGCCGTTCTTAATAATAACGAGTTGG
>JAGCFX010000017.1 GCA_017649925.1 Paludibacteraceae bacterium
CGACAGCCAACTCAGTCGTTTCGACCACCAATATCTCGTCTCCACTATCCGCACGGTCAGCGACTTGGAGCGTATCGGCGACTACGCGAAGAACATCGTTGAGTACGCCGACAGTTTGCGCCAACAGGAGGTACGTTTCTCCGACTACGCCCTCAACGAGATTGACCAGATGAACCACCTCATCGCCCAACTCCACGAAGCCACCATGCAGGCATACCATAAGATGGATATGTCCGCACTCGGGCGTGCGAACCAGATTGAGGACGAGATCGACCGTCTGACCGACGAGATGGAGCGCAATCATATCCAGCGGCTCTCGTTGGGTATCTGCAAACCGCAAGCCGGAACCGAGTATATCTCCCTTGCACAGAACTCCGAACGTGTTGCCGACCACCTCATCAATGTGGCGAAGACCATTCGGGATTTACAATAAATAACAGTTTAACCCTTTTAAAAAATCAACTATTATGAAAAAGTATTTTTCCGTAGTGCTTATGGCACTCTGCAGCCTGACGGCTTGCGCAAAAGAACAAGTAATCGCGTACGACCAAGTGCCGGAACCGGCAAAAGCCATCGTTGCAGCACATTTTGATGCTTCCCAAATCTCCTATGTTACCATGGACAAAGGTCTGCTCGACTGTGACTACGACATCAAATTCAATGACGGTCGCTCCTTGGAGTTCAACAAGGCGGGTGAACTCATCAAAGTGGACTGCCATCAGACAGAAGTACCTTCTGCGCTCATCCCCGAACAAGTACGCGCTTATGTGAAAGCCAATTTCCCCAATGCTTTCATTACCGAGTGGAGCAAAGACGACCGCCGTTGGAAAGCCGAACTCAATTCCGGTCTCGACCTCGAGTTCAACAGCAATTATGAGTTTGTCCGCATTGATGACTGATATTAGTTTCCTTCATCAATATAGAAATAAAGGTCAAACCGAGAGGCTGACCTTTGTTTTTTTTGCATAAAAAACTTGCATAATTCGGATTTTTTTTGTACCTTTGCGCTCGAAATAACAAAGTCACATTTATGAACGTAGAAGAGGTTCAGGATTTCTGCCTATCGTTGGGCGCAGATGTAGAAGAGAAACTGCCCTTTACCATGTTCAAGAACGGTGACGGAGTGCTGGTGTTCTACGTCTGCGGACATATGTTCTGCTTTTTCGATCTGAATGATTTTCAGGTTATCTCGCTCAAGTGTCAACCGGAACGGATCGATGAACTGAAAGCCGAATTTGATTGTGTCGGCAATCCGTACAACGAGTCGCCCAAACACTGGATAGGGCTTGACCCGCATACCTCGCCGGACGCACTCACCAAAGACCTCATCCGCAATTCGTACGAGATTGTCAAAGCCAAATATAGTAAGAAGAACTGACCATTAACACAACAAAGATGTGAAGCTGTCTTATGGAAATAGTCAATCTCTTGGAATATAGCAAACGGGCGCAACTCAGAGCGTGGTTTGAGCAAAATGCGGCAACAGAGAAATGTTGCTGGATCGCTATGTCCCGCGGCAAGAAGAAACCCGAAGGTGTGTGTTTGCCGTATCTGGATGTTGTGGAAGAATCGCTATGTTTCGGATGGATCGACTCGACGCTCAAACGTCTGCCCGACGGGCGATTGGCGCAGCGCCTCTCGCCGCGGCAGAAACGCAGTCATTGGACAGAACTGAACAAACAACGTTGCGCAGACTTGGAAGCACGCGGTCTGATGACCGATCTCGGCCGTGCAGCATTACAGAGAGCAAAATAACATGAATTTCCAACTCTTTGGCAAGGAACAAGCCCCAATGTTACTGCTCATTCCCGGATTGGGAGTGTCGTACGAGATTTTCCTTCCGTTCATCCGTTTGGTGGAAGACAGGTTTCGTATCATTGCCGTGGAAGTGGACGGATTTACGCTTGGTAAGCGAACTCGTTTCACGTCCGTGGACGACCAGGCCGCGCAGATCATTGCCTATGTGCAAGCGCATTACGACGGACATCTGGATTGCGCCTATGGTCTGTCGCTCGGTGGCAAGATTCTCTCGCGAATCCTGGAGCGCAACGTACTGACCATCGACCATGCTATACTTGACGCTGCTCCTTTGTTACCCTTGCCGAATTGGCTCGTCAATCCTTTGCGGCACTACCAGGCGATCAATGTCTGGACATGCTACCATTGGACGGGATTCTGGAAGTTCGTTTTCCACTCGCACTATTTTGATGTGCTGTTGGATGAGTGTCGCAAGACATGGCCTTGGGGAGGCAAGCAAGCGGTGTTGGATGGCTACAAGTCCGTATATACCAACAAACTGGAGCGTATATTCGGCGCAGATATTCATTTCTGGTATGGTACGAAAGAAGCGTTTGTCGCGAAACCGCATGTGAAACACCTGCTGACGATTTGTCCGAACGCTCAAGTGCAGGTATTCAACGGAATGAACCACGGACAACTGCTTGTTGACCATCCCGATGAAGTGGCAAAACGAATAAGTGATTTAATGATATGATAGACCAAATTATTGATTACAACAAAAGTTTCGTGGCGCAGAAAGGCTACGAGAAGTACATCACAGACAAGTACCCCGATAAGAAGTTGGCGGTACTCACTTGCATGGACACGCGACTGACAGAGTTGCTTCCTGCCGCGTTGGGGCTCAAGAACGGAGACGCCAAGATCATTAAGAACGCAGGCGGACTCATCATTACGCCGTTTGATTCCGCTATGCGCAGTCTGATTGTAGCCATCTACGAATTGGGCGTAGAAGAGATTATGGTGGTGGCCCACTCCCAATGCGGCGCGTGTCACATGAGTTATGCGCATTTCCACCACGTCATGAAAGCACGTGGCATCAAGGATGAGACGCTCGACACCATTCGTGAGTGCGGTATTGACCTCTACCATTGGCTCGAAGGTTTCCGAGACACTGAGACCTCCGTCCGCAAGACTGTCAAGACTATCCAAACCCATCCGCTCATCCCGAGAGACGTCACCGTTCGGGGCTTTATCATCGATTCCGTAACAGGAGAATTACAGGAGATCGTATAATGAGTAACCATCAGCGCGGTGCTGGTGGTTATTTTTTTAAGATAAAATGTATGATTGTTAAGAAAATATTTATATCGCTTGCGACATTAAAATATTTTTTGTAATTTTGCATCGTTTACGACATAAATGGGTAAATGAGTAAATAAAAAAATGAGAAAATGAATAACGAGCAACTGAAATTAGAGAACCAACTTTGTTTCCGTCTATACTCCGCGGCGCGGCTGACGATGGGAGCATATCACCCGTATCTGGATCCGTTAGGTATCACGTATCCCCAGTACTTGGTGTTGCTCGTGCTATGGGAGCAGGATAAGCAACCGGTATGCGACATCGGCAAACGTTTGATGCTCGACACGAACACGATGACGCCGTTGCTGCAACGCATGGAGAAAGCCGGACTCATCACGCGTACACGCGGTAAAGAGGATACGCGCCAGCGTATCGTATCGCTCACCGAACAAGGGAAAGCCTTACGCGAGCAAGCGGAACATATACCCGAAAGCATGAGCAAGGCGGTGATGGCCTCAAAGGAAGAATTGGCGGAAATCCTGCAAATGATTCCGCTGCTCGACAAACTGATTGAAGAATTGAAAAAACTAAATAAATAACCTTTAAATTTTTACTATTATGACAAGAGAAGAAGCTTTGAAAGGATTCGCCTATATGGGCGCAGTATGGTTTGGCAACAGTAAGCAACACTTTGCTTTCTCGGCGTACGATCGTCTGAACGGCTGGAACAAACTCGCTGACAAGTGGAAAGCTGAAGCCGAAGAGGAGTGGGACGAAGCAGAAGAAGTGCTCAACCGTCTGGTTGAACTCGGCTGCAAACCCGCCGACCTGCAAGAGGCTATGAAGACCATCGAGTTCCCGTTCTACGACGATCCGAAGCAGCAGATTGAGTCGGATTACCAACCTACCGCTGTGGAAGAAATGAGTAAACTCGCACAGGCTTTCGCAGACGATTACCCCACGCAGAAACTCATCCAGAAATGGATCGATGGCGAGAAGGAGCACATGGAGTGGGAGGCGCAGTACCTCAAACTCATCGAAAAGATCGGTTACGAGAATTTCCTTATCGCTATGATGTAATATGAACATCATTCGCACCCTACGGTGTACGCTTTGGATAGCGTGCACCGCACTACTACTAACCTCATGTACAACTAAAACAAACGAAACTATGGCAACCATCTATGATTTTACGACCCTCAGCAACAAGGGCAAAGAGGTGAACCTCGCAGATTACAAAGGACAAGTGATTCTTATCGTCAATACCGCCAGCAAGTGCGGTTTCACACCGCAGTACGACGGACTGGAGGAATTATACAAGAAGTACAAAGACCAAGGCTTCGTGATCCTTGGCTTCCCGTGCGACCAGTTTGCCAACCAAGAGCCGGGCAGCGACGAACAGATAGAAGAGTTCTGCCGCCTGAACCACGGCGTTACCTTCCCGCTGATGGCAAAATCCGATGTCAACGGTGCTAACGCCAACCCCGTGTTCGAGTACCTCAAGGCGCAAGCTCCGACCGAGGAGTATAAAGGCCTTAAGGGCAAA
>JAGCFX010000018.1 GCA_017649925.1 Paludibacteraceae bacterium
GAAGAGTTCTGCCGCCTGAACCACGGCGTTACCTTCCCGCTGATGGCAAAATCCGATGTCAACGGTGCTAACGCCAACCCCGTGTTCGAGTACCTCAAGGCGCAAGCTCCGACCGAGGAGTATAAAGGCCTTAAGGGCAAAGCCGCACATGCTATGCTCAAGCGAATCAGCAAGAGCGTGGAGAAAGATAGCGATATCCTGTGGAACTTCACCAAGTTCCTTGTTTCCCGCGACGGCAAGACCATTCAACGCTTTGCGCCGGTAGCCGAGCCGAAAGAGTTCGAGGCCAACATCGTAGCTGAATTGGCCAAATAACATTAAATAACTAACATTATGAAAGAGCAAGTATTGAAAGCGATGCGTGAGTTCGGTCAACCCGTAAACGCAGGCAAGATTGCGGAGATCACAGGTATCGACCGCAAGGAAGTGGACAAAGCGTTTGCAGAACTCAAGAAGGAAGGCGCAATCATCTCGCCCGTCCGCTGCAAATGGGCTCCGGCTAACTAATGACAACACTTCTTATAGGATTACTTATTCCTCTGTTGGGCACCATGCTCGGCGCATCGTTCGTGTTCTTTATGAAACGCGACATGCCCGAGCGCCTGCAGAAGGCCTTACTCGGCTTTGCGTCGGGTGTGATGGTCGCGGCCTCCGTCTGGTCGCTGCTTATACCGTCTATCGACATGTCTCACGGCGAAGGTGCGATGCAAGTAGTACCGGCGGCTGTGGGCTTTTTGTTAGGTATGGGTTTCCTGCTGCTCATCGACGAACTGACGCCGCACCTGCATGTCGGTAGTAACAAGCCCGAAGGTCTCAAAGCCCGCCTCTCACGCACAGCGATGTTAGCGCTGGCGGTCACCATCCACAACCTGCCGGAGGGCATGGCGGTTGGTGTCGTTTTTGCCGGTACGCAAGACGGACAAGCAGACATCTCGCTCATGGGTGCCCTTGCGATGTCTATCGGTATCGCCATCCAAAACATCCCCGAAGGTGCCATTATCTCCATGCCTATGCGTGCAGCAGGCAACAGCCGTTGGAAATCCTTCCTCATCGGTTCGTTAAGTGGTGTCGTAGAACCTGTCGGTGGTCTGCTGATCATCCTTCTGGCATCTCTCTTCCTGCCCGCCATGCCTTATCTGCTGGCTTTTGCCGCAGGCGCGATGATGTACGTGGTCGTCGAAGAACTCATCCCAGAAGCCTCCAACGGCACACACTCCAACCTCTCTACCATCGGCTTTGCACTCGGCTTTGTGCTGATGATGGTTCTCGACGTGGTAATGGGGTAAAAACGAATAAGTATGCGAATGAGAGTTTTGCTAATCATATTCGGTTTCATCTTTCTCCTTGCAGGAGTTGGTTTGGCTATTCTTTCGCACCCCGCTTTCGGGTTGTGGCGACATGTGTCGAAAGAAAAGATTGAACGCTCGCCTAACTACTACGACGGGATGTTTCAGAACCAAGAACTGACTCCGCAGTTCACGGGCGATACCGCAAGCACGAGGGGTACATTATGGCGTTTTTTGACGAACAAAGACACGCTGCGTGTGCCAACTGAACCCATACCTGCGGTCAAGACAGACCTCAAGAACTTGCCCTCCGATAGCGATTGGCTCGTATGGTTCGGGCATTCATCGCACCTATTCTGCTTGAACGGCAAGCGGTACTTGGTCGATCCGGTACTCAAACCCGAATGGCCGTCATCCATGATGCTCAAAGCGTTTAAGGGCACAGATATATACCACCCGGAAGACATGCCTGACATAGATGTCCTTATCGTCACGCACGAACATTGGGATCATATGGATTATGCTACGCTCCGTGATCTTTGTAACCGCGTCAAGACGGTCGTTTGTCCGCTCGGCATTGCGGACTACCTGCGTTACTGGGGCTACCCGGACGAGCAGATTGTAGAGATGGATTGGCAGGACAAATTACAAATGACAAATAACAAATTACAAATTACTTGCTTACCGTCCCGCCATTTCTCCAACCGCCTCTTAGGCAAACGCAACCAGACTCTCTGGGCTTCGTTCATGGTAGAAGCCGGAGGTCGTAAGGTCTATATCGGCGGTGACGGTGGCTACGACAAACGCTTTCGGGAGATTCATGAGCAGTTTGACTCCATTGACCTTGCTCTCTTAGAAAACGGGCAGTACAATGCTAATTGGAAATATGTTCATACCACGCCGGAAGACCTTGAAAAAGTCATCATGGATCTCCAAGCCAAGCAAGTCTTCACTGTTCACCATGACAAGTATTCCCTTGCCATGCACCCGTGGTACGAACCCGATAGTGTGGCGCAAGAAATCGCAACGAAAAACAATATCAACCTCTTGGACGCCCCGATAGGAACAGTGGTGAAATTTTAATGGAGGGTGCAATCATCTCGCCGGTTCGCTGCAAATGGGCTCCTGCCAAGTAAAATCACTGAAATTGAAAGAAAGTCCGCATAAATTTGCATATGTCAGAATTTTTTTGTATCTTTGCATGCAAAATTAAACGGGGTCCCCAACGGACGCTAACGGAGTGCATCCGGTGGGGAAAGCGTAGCTCACAGCGAAAGTTCACATGACCGATGTATCGGGAATCGTACTGAGCCGTAGAGCAAGCGAAAAGAGCAGATAAATTATGACGAAAGAATTCTTTTCATTGATAGGTCAGCCGGAAGGCCAGACGTGATCAGGGTACTACCCAGAAAAGTGACCAGAAAATTATAATGGCCATCAAAGAAAATCCTAAAATTACCCGAACAGAACTACAAAATATTACGGGTTTATCTGAAAGTGGCGTCAAGAAAATACTTCGCCAATTACAACAAAAAGGGCTTCTGAGGCGCATTGGCCCGGACAAAGGCGGTCATTGGGGAGATAATCGTGCCGGAAGGCTAAGAGATAATAGATAAATAGCGTCAATCTCCCTGCCAAACACGGAGACGACACGAAAATGTGGAGAAGCCAATTGACTTTTGGCTTCGAAAAGGGAAGACGTGCGGGGAGCACAAGTCGCCCGAGAATGGAAGACGACACGGAAACGGACCGTACTATCCTCGGGAGAACAACGGAAGAAAAACATAATGAATGTATAATATCCTCTTGGCAAGGAGAACAGACAGAACAAAAAACATGGCAGATATAAAGAAAATAACGCATATAGGATTAGTTCCGGCGGAACTCATCAATGACTTGCGGCAGATCATCGACTCTGCACGTTCGCGCGTGGCTGCAACCGCCAATTATGAATTGACGGCGATGTATTGGCATATCGGCAATCGTATCAATAGCGATGTCCTTAATAATGAGCGCGCTGAGTATGGCAAGCAAATTGTGTCGCAGGTTGCGACGCAATTGCAAGAGGAGTACGGAGCAAAGGGATTTGATGAAAAAAGTATCCGCAGAATGATGCAATTTGCTCAGACTTTTCCTGATTTCCAAATTGTCGCAACACTGTCGCGAAAATTGTCATGGTCTCACTTTGTGATAGTTATGCCGCTAAAAGACGAACTCCAACGTGAGTTCTACATGACTATGGCTGCTAATGAGAGATGGAGTGTCCGA
>JAGCFX010000019.1 GCA_017649925.1 Paludibacteraceae bacterium
ACTGCCATGTATTTGAGTTTGCCTGATACTGTAAATTACCTCTCGAAAACTTCACCGTAGAGCCACTACCAACCGAGAAAATTCCATCCAAAACAGGACCAGTATTTTTCCGCTTGAACGTCACAGTAGCTGTAACGGAAGCGGGTGTAGGGCAACCATCTTGAGCAAAAACAAAAACAGGCAATAACGCCAGTGCCAAGAGAGTAAATAGAACCTTTTTCATTATCGTATTGATTATAATTATTAAGCGAGTTAATTTATGCGCGAGGTTTTACGGCGCCGGTACGCGATGAAAGCGATGTACCCAAGTGCCAAAAGCAGCATAATCAGCCAAGGGGTATCGGTAATAGGAACAACTTCTCCGAAATATGGATCTGAAGGAAGACCTCCTCCACCACCAGTACCACCGCCGCCGATAGGTCCTACACGACGTGGGCCGGAAGGAGTTTGTCCCGGTGCGTAAGAATAGCCGTTATCATCCAGCGGGTTTACCGTAGTGGTAAACTGGCCAGATGTTAATGGTTGCGATGTCATGACAGGCGCTTGCTGCTGGGACATAGGCACTTGCACCTCGAAAGACAAGGCGTGTACACTAAGCGTCATGACGCTCAAGAATACTATGTATATTATTTTTCTCAACGTACTCTTCCTCCCATTGCATTATACATCTCGTTATCACGAATGATATAAAGATGATTATCTTTAATTATCTTATGCGTTTCGCCATCCTCGAAGCCTACAGGATCGATATCCGTTGTAGTACCTTTCGCCAAGCGGATGATGATAGCAAAACGATCATTGACCGTACCTGCGTTGGTAGTAAAGGTATAATAGCCATTCTTCAGGTTCACGCGCATACCTTCTTGCTTATCAATCAAGATGAGCGCCTCTATCTCATTGGTAGAATATTGCTCCGCATCGAAGGAGAAGACATACTCACCTCCCTGCGGGAAAGTAACACCTACCGGGATCGGATCTGCTGCATCTTCCTCACTCAGACCGTTGAAGGCCAAGAGTTGGTTATCTGCATTGATAGAATATAGATTCATTGTACCTGCATACATTTTTTGCAGGTCTGCTCCAATCTCATAAGCCGGCGTATATTCATCAGAAAGCACAAAACCCGTTTTGTCTGATCCGCCAACTCCGGTCAACTTAATACCCGTACGGACAGGGGTTTCTTGTTGCTGGCGACGGATATATGCAGGCGCAGAAGCAGGTACGCTCATAGCATTATTCTCAAACTTCAGGCCTGTACCTTCGTTAATTTGCACAAAGACCGCTTCAAATGGACGTAAAGACCGACTATTAGCAAGTTCTTGAGAATACGTGTCTGTCGAAGGATCATAAACTGTGACATACGGAATAGTGGTAGTACCTGTTTTTTGTACATAATAATTGGTCTCGTAATCTCCAATTTTTTCCTTCTCCCATTCGCCATTCACTAAGCCGGAAGTAGTACCCGTATTATACGTATGCATATACGGATTGCCAATAAGATTCCAACCCATATGGACAGCATTACGCGGATTAACGGCAGTTGTAGGAGCAACAGTTCCTATCTTATAGCCAGACGATCTTTCGTCATTGAGCCATGTGGAAACCGGAGGAGTCATTGCAAAACGAATCACACGCTTGGTATGTGAATAAGTTTGGCTATTAAATGTACCGACAGCATCATCAGCCAATCCAAACAAGTATCCTTGTCCGGCATTTATTGTTGTGGATGCGACAGGATGCCAATATGTTGCATCTTGTGCTCCTCCATTTGCATCCTCTCCACGCAATTTACCATTATAGAAATATAGATAGTAATCCGTATTTAACGTAGGCTTACCTCCGTTTGCCGCTTCATTGGAATAAGATATATCACTTAACTTCGTACTATATGGAAGAGCGAACCAATAATATCTGTCATTCGGTATTCGCAAATCGTAATAAAGTTCACCATGTTCCAACTCGATATTGCCGGATGCATTCAGATTAACTTTCGGAGACTTTTGGTCGCCGTTTGCGCTAAGCACAAGGGAGTTAACCGTAAGCGTATATCCATCAGTTACATTAAGCGTTGCGCCTTCTTGTAAAGTAAGCGTATGTAGTTTCGTATTTCTGTTTATGGTCAATGTCTTGTCCGGCATAACCACCACATCGCAGGATGGGCAGTCGCCTGAAGGGAGCAATGTTGATGCCACTTGATCACTATTTGCGATATAAGGAATTCTTAATGTGGACGTTGTTCCATCCCAAGTAACTGTGGTAGTAGAGCACTCTGTAATATCGTATTTATATTTGTAGGTACCATCACTTTGCAGCGTAGGATAACCGATAGCTCCCGGCATGGTAGGCGCTCCGCTTAGTTGATAGGACTCAAGTGTCACATACGTGCCGGCATTTGTTTTTTCCCACAAAAGCGCATCTGAAGCTTGAATACAAGAAGGATTAGAATGATAAAGAGCTTCTTGTTGGTAGAAATATAATGCAGTCAGATTATCACTATTGACCGTCTTAAAACGAGTATTACCGCTGTCATAACCTAAATACTTAATTTCCTTAGCCAAACTAATAACCGAACGAATAATGAACGCTCCGCTATAGGATATAATGAAATTATCTTTAGCTTCATTAGAGGTCAATTTAGCATAGTCAGTTGAGTTTTCTGTTCCCAAGTTTCTAAGATCCCAATATACGTTATCGGCCGTATTGAAGAACTCGTACTCTCCATTTGAACTTCTCTGGATACGCCACTGAATGGAAGGATTGGTAGTTGTAATAGTATTGGCAGTTGCAGTAACGCTTACGGCATCTATATAATTGGTAGCCTTTGGCGTGTTGCCTACTGCACGTCCTGCGGATGAGCCGGAGGTTGTTGCAATAATATAGTTTACACCCATCTTCAGATCGTCCATGGATGTAATCTTCTTATATGTATCTTCTTTTTGATAATACACCGCATATAGAGTTATTCCATCAGACGTTAAGCGATAGTGCGTCCCGGCGGGCAACAGATCCACCATTAATTCTGAAGATTCTTCCGTGATAGGCGCAGTTGCCCATCCCGCAAAATTCCATCCTTCCTTACGGCAGTCCGTATTAGCAGACGCATCCGGCAGAATCACTCCTGCATAGGGAGCATCTTCTTCTTTTGAAGAAGGACCCGAGACCGTACCGCCACCGGCATTGTAGTTTACCGTAAATTTCTCACAGTGTGGCCAAGAGGTGTATTCCTTCACGTTTCGATACACGAAAATACCAGCAGATGACGAATTTAACATACTGAAATAGTGATTATCTCCGCTTGTATTAAGTTTTAAGTAACGACTTCTCCCTGTATCCTTCATGCTAAATGAAAATCCGCCGGACGAAGAATTGCGAGTAAAACCATATGTTGTCGCGGTATTACCGGTTCCTGTCGGTGCTGAGTTTGCAGAAGCCAAATATTTCGAGTTTCCAAGATTTCGGAATGTACATGAAGTTCCTGTACCTGACATCAACCAAATATTATTATCATCATCCACTTCAACATAATATCCCGAAGATCCTTGAGGGGATGGCGTTTCTATGCCCCTCAAGTAGTTATCTCCACTAACCGTTATCGTCGAAGAAGAAACCGCCCAGTCCATTACACCATCATATCCGGTAATAACATAGTGATCGTCGGAGACCATTTCACCAGGCGTTTGCATGATCCAGAATTTATTTGTTCGACGTTTAAATACCGCGTACAGAATCGCATTATTATGGGAAGGAACAAAGGTCCCTGTCTGAAGACCCGTGAAGTCCAAATTTTCGGAAGATGATAAATCTCCACCTTCGAGCCA